>JBCCRZ010000388.1:0-6047 GCA_039200855.1 Cyanobacteria bacterium P01_D01_bin.44
CGCTAGCCAGTAGCAAGTCATATTCAGCAGGGTAAAAAAGAGAAACAGCTTTGGGAAAAAGCTAATGAAACTGCCTCGCTTGCGATCGTAAAAATCTAGCAACCGTCCCAAAGCGCGCTTCCAAATAGCCATAATCGGGCGAGTCCGAAACTTGCGTAGCCTCATAGCGGTTCTAAGAAAGATCTATCGTAGCCATAGTTTGGCAAACTTCCCAGGGGCTAGCCATGATCCAGCGCACTGAGGTATTTCGTTAACAGTCAGAAACGCTCCCTGAACGGACAACGACTACATCCGCTCCAACACCTGAATTCCTAACAAAGAAAGCCCTAACTTCAGCGTCCGCGCCGTCAAATCGCACAGCATCAGCCGCGAGGTGCGCTGGGGTTCGTCAGCTTGCAAGACCGAACAGCGATCATAAAACTGATTAAACTTTTGACTGAGCTCAAAGAGATATTGACAGAGGCGATTGGGAAACAAATCACGGGCCACCTCAGCAATGGTCTCATCGAGCTGCAACAAATGCTTGGCCAAAACAAGTTCAGACTCATCCCCCAGATGAATCTGAGCATCGGTCTCTAAATTGCTAAAGTCAATATCGCCTTTGCGGCTAATCCCCTGCACCCGCACATAGGCATACAACATATAGGGGGCTGTATTGCCCTGCAGGGCGAGCATTTTGTCAAAGCTAAACACATAGTCGCTGGTGCGGTTTTGGCTAAGGTCAGCATACTTGACCGCGCCGATGCCAACTTTCTCGGCTACGTTTTGAACAAACGCTTCTGACTCATTTCGATCTTCTGCCTGAATACGCGACTCTAAATCCTTGCGGGCGCGTTCAACGGCTTCGTCTAATAAATCCTTAAGCTTAATCGTCTCTCCTGAGCGGGTTTTCAACTTCTTGCCATCTTCGCCTTTCACCAAGCCAAAGGGCACATGGGTCAGCTCCACACCGTCGGGAATCCATCCGGCTCGACCCGCCACTTGAAACACCTGGGCAAAGTGATTGGCCTGACCCGCATCCGTCAGAATAACAGCGCGATCAATCTTATCTTTTTGGACGCGATAGCGAATAGCTGCTAGATCGGTGGTGGCGTAATTAAACCCGCCATTTGACTTTTGCACAATCAGCGGTAATGGGTCACCCTCCTTATTCGTGAATCCTTCTAAGAAAACCACCTTGGCACCCTGATCTTCTTCTAATAGGTCAAGGACCGTCAGGTCTTTGACGACATCCGACAGCATGGGATTATAGAACGACTCTCCCCGCTCGTTAATATGTATATCCAGGCAGTTATAAATCTTTTGAAATTCCTTTCGGGACTGCTCACAGAGCACCTGCCATGCCTTTAGGGCAGATTCATCGCCGGACTGCAGCTCGACGACCGCCTTGCGAGAGGTTTCTTTAAAGGCCTCATCATCGTCAAAGCGTTTTTTAGCCTGCTTGTAAAAAGTTACGAGGTCGCCAATATCTACCTCAGAGCCTGCCTCCAGCGCCTCGGGGCAGGCCTCGCGCAAATGGGTAATCAGCATACCAAACTGGGTACCCCAGTCACCCACGTGATTGAGCCGCAGCACGTCGTGCCCCGAAAACTCCAGCACACGGGCAATGCTATCCCCAATAATGGTTGAGCGCAGGTGGCCGACATGCATCTCTTTGGCAATATTGGGGCTAGAGAAATCGACGATGATTTTTTGGGGCGGTTTGGCCTTGGGCACCCCCAACCGCTCGTCAGATTGCATCACCTTCAGCTGGGCCTCGAGGTAGTCGGTCTCAAACTTCAGATTGATGAAACCGGGGCCTGCTATTTCAGGGGGCTCACACAGATCGCTGACATCCAGATTTTCGACGATTTGGGTTGCGATCGCACGCGGATTACTTTTCAACGGCTTCGCCAGTGACATCGCCAAATTAGCCTGATAGTCACCAAACTTAGGATTTGCCGTCGGCACCAGCACCGGATCGGTCCCTTCAAGCTCTGCCCCAAAAGCGGCAACCAATGCTTGCTGTATGCGGGTTTTCAGTTCTTCAATCGTCGATAGCATGGCGGCGGTGTTAATCATCCTTAAAGCAAGCCAATCTATAGCCTAACAAGGAATCTTACTGGTTCGACACCCCATCTAAATCGCGCCTGCCCCCATCCGGGTAGCCCCCCAGAGTTCTCTTCAAAGGGGGTGAGGGCAATGCGGGCGCTCCGCCTGGGTCCAAAACAACTTTTGCTATACACTAACCACAAAGCCCGTCTGACAGTGCCAATGACGCCGCTTCGTAAACCTAGCAAAGCCGAAATCCAAGCCGCCTACGGCAGCACCATGCCCGATATCATCGGCCCTGATTTAAAAATTCTGTTTTGCGGCATCAACCCCAGCCTCTACAGCGTCGCGGTCGGGCACCACTTTGCCCGACCTGGCAATCGATTTTGGAAAGCACTCCATGGCGCGGGTTTTACTCCACACGTCTACTCCCCGACAGAAGACAAACGCTTATTAGAGCTAGGCTACGGTGTCACGAACGTAGCTTGGCGGGCCACGGCCCGAGCCGACGAGCTGAGCAAAACAGAGCTATTAAAGGGATATGAACTGCTGATTGACAAGGTGACCACCTATAAACCCGTCTGTCTGGCGGTGCTAGGCATTAGCGCCTATCGCATCGCCTTTGAGCACCCTAAAGCCAAGATCGGAGAACAACACCCCAACTGGCATGGGACGCGCGTTTGGGCCTTACCCAACCCCAGTGGCCTAAATGCCCACTATCAAGTGGATGATCTCGCAAAGGTTTATCAAGAATTACGACTTGCCGTTGAAGATCATCCGTAATTTCCCAAAAAGCTAGCGAAGATAGAAGTATCACCTACGCCACACTTCGTGTTCCCTAGACTTCAGACACACCATGCCACACTTCGAAGAGTATCAGGCCCCCTATCCAGAAGATCTGATCATTGAGGTGCCTGCACAATATCGATACCCCGAAGTCGACTCAATCCCAAATGGAATAACCCCCATGGGCCAGATCGACACCGAAGGGAAACTGTACCAAGGAACAGCCGCAGGCCAAGCCCCTTGGTGGATAATTATTGCCAGCTGGCCCATTATTGGATTCCCCGGTCTAGTCTTTTTAGGCTTCTCTCTCGCCCAAATTGTTCACACCTTTGAGCAGCTGATTGAGGGGGATATTAGCCGTCATGTATTTGCGGCCACAGCAACAGTTTGGTTGCTGCCCACACTACTAGCGCTTGCCATTGTGTGTATTCCGGCTCGAGGCACCTTGGCAAAGCTGAGAAGATCGTTCACTTAACAGTAAAATTACGACATTAATGAGGTTCAGACACTCTCTTGCGATGGCCCATCTGGGCAAAGCTTTGACCATCGCATTCGGTACCCTGGCGCTCTCAAGCACCTTAGCTATTGTCCCCATCGATACCTGCGTATGGGCCAGCCGCTCCAGCGCCCGACACTATGGCACTGATGGCAACGCAGGGCAAATGGGCCGAGATGGGAGAGCCGGAAACGATGGCCAAAACCAGACTATTCGCGCGACGGGTAGTCCATTCAATCTCGACCTCTCGGGCAGCCATGGCCGAGACGGGGAAGATGGGGAAGACGGACGACGACCTCGGTGCCGACAGCAGCCTGATCGGGTTAATGGTGATTTGAGGGCCGCCAACGGTGCCAACGGCGGCGACGGGGGGCGAGGCGGCAACGGCGGTCGGGGTGGCACGCTCACGGTGTACTACACAGACCCCAGCCAGCTGCGACAGATTTTGGTCAATGCCGACGGCGGGCGGGGCGGGCGGGGCGGACGCGGCGGGCGGGGCACCGCAGGCTGTGAGTGTGACGATCATCAGTGGACGATCACCACCTGCACCGATGGCACTTGCACATCCAAAGACTATGACTGCTATGACGGCACCGATGGCCGCTATGGTAATGACGGCAACCCCGGCGAAAACGGTGAGGTCGGCCAGCTGGTGCTAATCAATCAAACAGAGCCTCTCCCCGACGAAGCGCCGACCCAAACAGTTGCACTTGCAACCATCACTGAGCCCATCGAGCTCTCCCGCAATCTATGGGAAACGCGCTCAGGGGCACCGGCACTGCTGGCATCGGGCTCGGTGATCGCGGATAGCTATCAGCACTACACTGGGCACATTACCGGCAGGTTTCAACTCGACTGGCAGGCGGCGCGATCGCAAACCCAATTCACCGAAGCACTCAACCTGGCGCTAGCCCCTAGCGGACAAATCCAACTGGCATTTCCTGAAGACCTGTGGATCAGCGGTGAAACCCGTCAAACTGAAACCCTAACCACCTATCGCGTCGATGGCATCGTGCGCGCTCAGGAAGCGACTCGGTTAGCCATGGGTCAGGTTTCGGGGCGCAGCCGCACGTTTGAGATGAATCTGGTTGACCTCGGTCGGCAGTCCAACCTGGTCGATACCCAGTTTCTCATCCGCTACCGCACCACTCTAGACGACAATCCCCGTCGGGCCCGCTATGCAACCCAGTATGAGGGCACTATTCCAGCCGAGCTGATCAGCCGCGATCACAACCGCTTTAGTCTGGCCCTGGGTCGACTGCCCATCAGGAGCCAACTGCTCAGCGCGGGCACCCAGGCTCAAATCGAAATTACCGCCGTCAGATCCTACGGCGGACGGTCCGCTGAGCAGAAACTAGATTGGCAAGGCCGGATTTAAGAGGGCCTCAAGCTTAAAAATTGGGTTGTGACGGCAGGGGAGACAGAGGGTGCAGGGGGAGAAGAGGAGTATCAGCCCACGACGACGCGTTTTTGATACTCAGCTTCACTCATTAAATCCAACGTGCTCTCGACTCGGTCTAAGAAAACGCGGCCTTCTAGATGATCGAGTTCGTGTTGAAAAATCCGGGCCACAAAATCCTTTAGCACCTGACGATGATATTCACCCCAGCGGTCTTGATAGGCAATTTCAATTTCTCGGTAGCGAGGCACTAAGCCCCGTATGCCTGGCACACTCAGACAGCCTTCCCACCCCTTTACAGTGTCTATCGAGTGAGATAGCAGCTGTGGATTGAGCATGGGGGTCGGCTCCATTTTGGGCGCGTTGGGGTAGCGGAGGTTGGGGCATGAGGCAATGATGATCAACCTGACGTTTTCGCCCACCTGGGGCGCGGCAATCCCAACGCCATGCTCAGCTTGAACCGTGGTGAGGAGCTGATCGATCAGGGTTTGAATAGCAGCAGAAGGGGGCGTTACGATCGTACTCGACGGCTGCCGCAGCTGCGGATTTCCCAACTGCACAACCGTCAATCCGTTATTTGACTCATCAAGAAGCTTAGACATAATTCTATTTTGGCATAGGGAATCGACAATCCCTCTCTCCCAGTTGTGGGGGAGAAGGATTGGGAGGGAGGGACTGGAATAAGCCGCAACCTAACGGCGATTCGCCTCAACTGGCAGCGCCCCTGGACTCACATTGAGCCCAATCGTCCGCCCGTCCCGATCGATTTCTAGCTCAATGGGGTCGCCAATCTCAGTCCCTTGCACAATGCCCTGGACCTGCTCAGCATCCACCACCGTCTCACCGTTCATTCGCACGATCACATCCCCAGGCTGCAAGCCTGCCTGGACCGCGGGTGAGTTGCGCACCAGGCCCAAAATCACCACGCCCTGCTCCGCTTGAACGCTGAGATTGCTGCGCGGATCTTGATTAATCTGCTGTCGCAGGTCCGCCGTCAGCGTCCGCATTTGGATGCCCAGATAGGCATGATCCACTCGACCATTGGCAATCAGCTCATCGGCAAGCGCCTGCGCCGCCTTGATCGGAATGGCGAACCCTAACCCCTGGGCACCGCCGATGATGGCAGTATTCATGCCAATCACCTCGCCACGCTCATTAAGCAACGGCCCACCGGAGTTGCCAGGGTTAATCGCTGCATCCGTTTGAATAAACTCCACCCGCTTATCGGGCACTCGGATCTGGGCACTGGTGCGACCAGTCGCGCTAATGATGCCCGCAGTCACCGTATTATCTAGCCCTAACGGATTTCCAATGGCGATCGCCCATTCCCCAGGC
>JBCCRZ010000389.1:0-6044 GCA_039200855.1 Cyanobacteria bacterium P01_D01_bin.44
CATATCTGGGTCACGCCAGGTCGCGATCGGCTTCAAAATTGGAGCAATTGTCTCAGCGGGGTCAAATTCCAAGATCGTTTCTGAATATCCCAGATAGCCAGACTCTGTAAACGACATCAGCATTCTGGCCAGGGCAATCCAAACGGTTTCATCAAATTCCCAATCTTTATCAAAGGGAGCGCGATCCGCAATCGACCGCAGCGCCCAGAAATAGCTATTGCGAACCACGGAGCCCTTTTTCTTATAAGGGGGCACATCTGCGTGGCGAATCAGTAAAACGCCATTCTCAACGGTTGCTCTCATGTTTTGCCCCCTTACTTTGCTCCGTACTTTGCCCTAGTGACCGCCAATGTTTTACAACAGTTCTTATAACTCACATCCAGTTTGAAACTTCAGGGATTCCTACAAGCAAAGAACGGGGCTGGATGGGGGCAAGTTTCAAATTATTAGAGTCCTATGGTGTCCGCTGTTTCTCTGTGTAATGTTCACAAAGTCTATAACAACACCTGTGTTGTCAACGACTTATCGCTCTCTATTCAACCAGGGGAGGTGTTTGGATTGCTAGGCCCCAACGGCGCAGGCAAATCCACCACCATTCGCATGTTGACCACCCTCACCCAGCCTACCCAGGGCGACATTGTCGTTGCGGGGTTTGATGTCAGTCGCCAACCCGCCTCGGTGCGTCGCCAGATTGGGGTGGTCCTTCAGCAGATCAGCGTCGATGGCGATCTCTCCGTTTGGGAAAACATGGAGTTCCATGGTCGCATGCATCACCTGCCCAAAGCCAAGCGCCAGCAAGAAATTGATCGCTGGCTCGCCTATGTGGGCCTCAGCGACCGGCGGCAAGATAAAGTCAAGCTGCTTTCCGGCGGCATGAAGCGTCGCTTACAAATTGCCCGCGCTCTACTGCATCAGCCCAGTATCTTATTTCTGGATGAACCCACCGTTGGCCTGGACCCCCAAACCCGCCGCCGCCTCTGGGAAATTATCCAGGATCTCAATAAACAGCAGGGCATGACCATGCTGCTCACCACCCACTACATGGAAGAAGTCGAGTATCTGTGCGATCGCATCGGTATTCTAGACCAGGGCAAACTGATTGAAACCGGCACCCTGAATGAACTGCGCCACAAACACGGCCAGGGCATCGTCATGAAACAAACCGGAGAACGCTGGGACTACGTCTTTTTCCCCACGCTGCAAGAAGCCAATGATTACCTCGATCAGCAACCCGATAAAACCGGCATGATGACTCGCCCGTCAAATTTAGAGGATATCTTTGTGGAGCTGACCGGGCATAATTTGGATTGAATTAAAGTATTTCACCCACCCATGTATATCCAGATGGTGGGTTCGCCGATTGATAGGTGTTGGTTGAAACCTTAAAAGTTTTCGGCGGCTTAACCCTCCCTACGGTGCCAATCCAAAATCCAAAATCCAAAATCCCTACCCACCACCCACCACCCCATGTCTCGACTGGCCCACAAAATTGAAGCAATTTTGTATCTCAAAGCGAGAGCTCTCAAAATCGATAAGATTGCTGAGTATGCCGGTTGCGATCGCGAGACCGCCGAAGAAGGACTGATCGAGCTAATGGGAGCGTATGCCCACCGCGAAGGCGCTCTCGAAATCGCTGAAACCGAGAGTGGCTATAGCCTACAGCTTAAGACCCCGTTTAAGCCCCTGGTTGATGAGCTGATCCCTCTCGACATTGGTCTAGGAGCCCTACGGACCCTGGCAGCCATCGCCCTCAAAGGCCCCATCACTCAGCCCGATCTGGTAGAACTACGCGGCTCAGGGGCCTATCAACATGTGCCCGATCTAGTCGATCAAGGATTTGTGCGTAAGCGACGCCAGTCCGATGGCCGATCCTTTTGGCTGCAGGTGACCGAAAAGTTTTACCAGCGATTTGAGATTGATAAGCTGCCCGAGATCAATGTCCCCCCGTCTGTCGCCAAAGCAGATAGCCCGGACAGCGGCACCAGCAAAGCAGGCACTAATGACAGCAGTGAACCACAAGCGTCACAGGCAGATCCCCCTTTGAGCAATACTCCCCAGGACGGACCACCAGCGGCTGACCCTGGTCACCAATTGGTAGAGACTCACACAATGGAAAGCGCTGCTGCGATCGCAGAATCCCCCTCCAAAAAAACGACCCCATCTGACTCCTGACTCCTCTATCTGCCCAACGCCTAACAACTCCCCTCCCTTCGATATCCGAATTCTTGACAAAGCCCCTTCGCCTAAGCAAGGCCCCCTCCCTGCCAAACCCCAAACCACCCTCTATGCGATAGAGCCCTCCCAAGCAAAGGTTCACAGATTTCTTAACGACTTGTTAAGCTATAGTTAACAGGTGATACCACCAGTGACCTAAGGATTAGGGTCATTCAGACTAGACGTGGTTGTGAGATTCGATTAGAAATACCCCTGGCTGAATCCCCGAGAGCAAGTTAATGTAGATAAAAGAAATCTTTAAGTTTCTATGTTTAACCCTGAAAGCGCAGACTTTATCAGCTTGAATGCCGAGGAAAATCAGGCAAACCAACTGCTTAAGTATCTGCAGCACCAGCCTCCTGAGGTATTAACTCGGGTAGCGCAGTCAGTCAGTAGCGAAATCAAGCAAATTATTACCCAAAACGTCCAAGGGTTAGTGGGTGTCCTCCCCAGTGAGGGCTTCAATGTACAAGTCACCACCGACCGCGAAAATCTGGCTGGTTTGTTGGCTTCAGCAATGATGACAGGTTATTTTTTGCGCCAGATGGAGCAACGCATGGAGCTTGAATCTAGCTTGCTGGGGGTTAATCCCCTCGAGTCAGACAGTGATGACCTGTTTGGCATCAACGACCTCTTTGAAGAATAGTCCTTTTCATTTTCAAAGGGTGCCTTGACCAAAAATCCTTTGAGAATTTTAAGCTATAAAGTTTTAAGCCATAAAAAAGGAGCCCCAGCTCTGTAGCTGGGGCTTCTTTTATGTGTTTTTTGCCATAGAGTTTGGGCCTCTCCTGGATGTCCAGGCTATTGCAGATCGCGGGGCAGAGCGGTCGGTTCCACTTCTACCGCTTTAGACTGACCCGCTCGGGTAATCTCAACCAGCAACGTTTTCCCAATCTGACTGCCTTCAACCTGAGCCTGTACCTCAGTAGCATCGCTCACCTCAGTGGCATTCACTTTCTTAATGATGTCGCCCCGTTGGAGCCCTGCGGCCTCAGCTGGGGTGCCCTCCATGACGCGCACAATCAAGACGCCCTGTTCCTCATCAATTTTAATGCCCAGCTCTTCATCAGCATTAATGCGCTCACGCATCTCAGGGGTCAGGTTAACCATCTGAATCCCCAAGTAGGGATGCTGCACCTGACCTGTCGAAAACAGCTGGTCAGAAATTCGCTTGGCTGTTTCAATCGGAATCGCAAAGCCTAACCCCTGGGCATTGGCCCGAATGGCTGTGTTCATCCCGATGACCTCTCCCTGGGCATTGAGTAAAGGCCCACCGGAGTTACCAGGGTTAATTGCCGCGTCAGTCTGAATAAAACGAACTCGCTTGTCTGAGATCCCTACCTGAGAACTACTGCGGTCAAGGGCGCTGATAATGCCCGCGGTCACCGTATTATCCAGACCCAAGGGGTTTCCAATTGCGATCGCCCACTGGCCTGGTGCTAACCCATCCGTAGTGCCCAAGGGGGCAGCGGGCAAGTCCTTAGCATCAATCTTGACAACGGCAACATCCGTCACCATGTCAACCCCCACCACATCGCCCTCAAAGCTACGACCATCTTTAAGGGTGACCGTTACTGTATCGGCCCCTTCGACCACATGGGCATTGGTCATGAGCTTGCCATCTGGGGTCAAGATAAACCCCGAGCCTGTGCCCTGTTCAACCCGCTCAGGGAGAGACGGTACATCTTCCTCGGAAGGCACTTCATCTCCAAAAAAACGCTTAAATAGAGGATGATCAAAGGCCTCTGGCACCCCTTTGACAGAACGAGAGGCGTCAATCCGAACCACCGATGCCCCCACCCGCTCAGCTGCTTCTGCAATAAAATTAGGATTGGCCGGTATCGGAGCCCCCACAATGGGTGCAGCCTGAGCCCGACTATCCAGGGAGGCCTCTAACGCCGAGGGCACCCGTTCAACAGACTCCGTCTCAGATAAATCTCGATTGGCTAACTTGCCCGCATAGACATGCCCCAGCCAACCCACACCACTGCCCATAACCACGAGGGTGGCATAGAGTCCTAACTTTTTTGGAGAAAACTCCATATCGTCTTTCCTCGAAATGGGGGCAGCGAACCTTAAAGGGTTGAGAAATGTGAAAAGGGCTGAGAAATAGGCTTTGGAAAAACTGACCTCAATTATGGTTCAAGCCGACTCTTACTTTCAAGCCTGACCTTACTCTAACGAATCAACGGGGCATTTTGGCATATCCAAAACAAGTCGCCGCCAAATGACAAAATGCACAGACACAAATTCCTACAAAACTATACCTTCACAAGCCAGACAATCGGCAAATTTGAAAGTGTTTTTAGAAACTCACCCAAAGTTTCTGAATTTTTGTGTGGTTTAACTGAAATAGGGAGTGAATAATTGGGGGCATCGAAATGAACCAAGGATAGCAATGGGGGTGAAGTGCCTTGATCACAAGCAAATTGCTCAAAAACAGATGGCTCAAACGCACAGCAGGCAGCCGCACACCAAGAAATAGAAGCGTAACAAGTAACTGCGCGCTCAATCGATGGCAACACCGCCCAGTCAGCTGGGGGCTCGCTTTAACGCTCTCCCTCTCCGGATTGGGCTTCAGCAAGGAAGCTAGGGCTGAGGGGGTATGTGGAGCACCGGCCCTTGATCAAGTGGTGAGCCACACCGTCACCGACGGTGAAACCCTTGAAAGCATTGCGAACGAGTATGGGCTACTGAGTGCCACGCTGCTGCGATTTAATCCTGACGGGGCCGTTGCCGGGCAGTCGATCTCGGTGCCCCCCTTTGATGGCATAGTCGTTGAGAGCACTGCGGGTCAGACCTGGTCAGATCTCTCAGCACAATACCAGGCCTCAGCCGACGTCTTATTCGAAATCAATGGCTGCCAGACTACGGTCCCCAACCAGGTTTTTATCCCCGGCAGAAACCGAGTTCTGGGCATATCGTCAACGTCGCAAACCACCCAACAGCTAACGGGGTATCCTCTCCCGGAGCCCGCTCCCATTGTGCTCAGCTACGGTTGGCAACCTCACCCTACCCGCGACGAAATTGTCTTTAATAGCGGCATTGCCCTCACAGCAGCTCCAGGCACTTCAGTGATCACAGTGGCAGACGGGACCGTTGCTTTTGCAGGCCCCCAAGCAGATAGTGGTAGCGCAGACAATGGCAACCTAGTGGTCGTCAATCATCGACAGGGCCTCCAAACCCGCTATGCCAACCTGGACGAACTCACGGTCAGCGTTGGCGAAACCGTGCGCCAGGGCAGTTCTTTGGGTACAGTTAGAGGTATCGAGTCGGACTCTTTTATGTACTTTGAAGTCCGCACTAACTCTGAGCTGGGTTGGGTTGCCCAAGATCCCTCTCAGTACCTACCCGCATTAGGGCTCAGATGACATCTCTTTAAAAATTATCGGCTGGGTCTGGTCATCTGAACAACAAGCCCCTAAAATGCCGATATCTTCGATGCGGGGGTGATTTCTTGAGGAAAGTGAAGTTGCGCTATGGCCAATAGTCCAAAAGTATCCAATCCTAAAGCATCAAAAAAGTTTGAAAAACTGTTCAGGGTTCAGCCAAAGTCTGAACCTAATCAAACTTTATGGGGCTCATCCGTTTTATTTGAGCTGGTCTTGGTACGCCCCTGGGTTTTGGTGGGTGGGTTTTGGTTGATGCTGATCATGCTCAGCGCTTTAGCGCTGGGCGGGTTAAAGGACCCTGGCAAAGAGCTAGCTGAGCCGACTCCAGCTCCTGAAACTATTGAAAGTACAGCAGGTGCCGCTGTCACCACTCGCTTGCAAGATACCGCTGAGGCCCCACAGGCAGACCCTGCCGCAACCTCAGTGACGCTCACCGAG
>JBCCRZ010000390.1:0-6043 GCA_039200855.1 Cyanobacteria bacterium P01_D01_bin.44
CGGACTGACTATTGGCCTAAAATTCCTAAAAATCATCTGCTGCGAACGGCTAAAGGACTTAAGTTGGTCTCTCTCAACCTATTTAAGGACCCTGGGTTAGTCCTCAACAGTCTGAATATTTTTAAGTATGGCAAACAGGCTGCTTCGTTGAGACTGCTTTATTGGTGTATCCCTTTTATCAACCGTCGCAATGATTACGACATCATTCAATGTCACTTTGGCTGGAGTGGGCTGCAGGGGATATCTGTGCGGCATATGGGCGCTGTTGAAGGCAAGCTGATTACCACATTCCATGGTTTTGACATTACGCGAAGCGTGCATGAGTTTGGAGACAGCGTCTATGGCCCACTCTTTCTCCAAGGAGACCGATTCAGCCCGATTAGCGATTATTGGAAGCAGCGGTTGATTAAGCTGGGCTGCGAGGAACGCAAACTGGTGGTTCACCACATGGGGGTCGATTTGAGAAAGTTTTCTGCCTCGACTCCCTACAGACGCAAAGCTAAAGATAAAATCCAGCTGGTTTCTGTTTCTCGATTGGTTGAGAAAAAAGGGTTGGCCTATGGCATCCGGGCAGTGTCAAAGTTAGTGAAAGCCCAAAAGGTTTCTAATCTTGAATATCACATCATTGGCGACGGCGACCTGCGGGATGAATTGCAACAGTTAGTGACTGACCTTGGGGTTTCAGAACAGATCATTTTGTGGGGCCAAAAAAGGTCCGATGAGGTGGTCAACCGGCTCAACCAGGCCCATGTTTTGCTCGCGCCGAGTGTCACTAGCAAAGACGGTGACATGGAAGGAATCCCCGTCGTTCTAATGGAGGCGATGGCGATGGGGCTACCGGTGATCAGCACCTATCACAGTGGCATCCCTGAGCTGGTTGAGAATACCGTCTCTGGTTTTTTGGTGCCAGAAAGAGATATTGATGGGCTGGCAGGACGGATTCACTATCTGATTCATCATCCCGAAGTCGCCGAGGCCATGGGCAAAGCGGGACAGCTCAAAATCGAGCGAGATTACAACCTGGAGAAACTAAATGACCAGTTGGAAAAGATGTACCAAAACCTGCTCTGTGATGCCCCTAGCACCGACGCCTCAGCATGACGACAGCCATGACGACCCCGATTTCTCAGGAGGATAACCCTGTGCCCAAGGTTTCTGTGATTATTCCGGCTTACAACTCGATGGCGTTTCTGCCTGAAACGCTGGACAGTGTTTTGACGCAGACCTTTGCAGATTTTGAGGTGCTGATTGTCAATGATGGCAGCACCGATCAGCTTGTCGAATGGGCTTCTGGCCTGAGCGATCATCGGGTCAGGTTAATTAATCAAGCCAATCAGGGCTGTGCGATCGCACGCAATACCGGCATCCTCTCATCCAGGGGAGCGTACATCGCTTTTCTAGATGCGGATGATATTTGGGAGCCCACCAAGCTTGAAAAGCAGGTAGCGATTCTAGAGAGTTCGCCCAATATCGGGTTGGTGAATACCTGGATCTCCAATATTGATGCCCAGGGCGACCGGGTGGGGAAACTGAGCGGCTCTGATGCTGAGGGCTACGTTTGGGAATCGGTGATTGAAGACAATCCGATCATGTGTGGCAGTATCCCCATGATTCGTCGTCAGTGTTTTGAAAGGGTGGGGCTCTTTGATCAAAGCCTACGCTCCGCCGAAGATTGGGATATGTGGATTCGCATTGCTGAAAAGTACGAATTTGCCGTGGTTAAAGGACCCCTGGTTCGCTATCGGGTTCATGCCCACAGCAAGTCGCATAATTTACAGCTCCATTTGCAAAGTCGCCTGAAAGTGATCGAAAAAGCCTTTCAAAAGAAAGTACCCAATCGCGCCATTCAGAAAGATAAGGTTTATGGACATGTCTTTCTGTCCGTGGCCTATCGTGCGCTGCAAAAGCATGACTTTGAGACCGCGCTTGACTTAAAGAAACAAGCGCTTAAGTACTATCCCAATCTTTTTTACTCCAAGGTTTTTCATCGCTTAGGGGTGATCTTGCTTTTGCGTCGACGTTTAGGGGATAGGCGATACGAACAACTGCTCAAAGCCTTGAGATATGCCGCATAGTCTGGCTCAAAGTCGTTTTGATTGAAATTGAAGGTTTAGAGATTTATTATCCATAGCCGTTATTTTGGTGAAACCCATGTCTAATACCCCCCTGAGCGATCTACCGCTGGTGAGTGTGATCATCCCGACCTACAATCGACCGGCTTATCTAAAAGCAGCGATCGCAAGTGTCGTGGGTCAAACCTATGCCAATCTCGAAATCATTGTCTCAGATGACTGTAGTGAAGAAAGTCCGGCACCCATTGTTGAGACCTTTCAGGATTCTCGTATTCGGCTTCGACGTAATTCTCAAAATTTGGGCATCGGCCTGAATGCAACCCATGCCTTTGCCGAGGCCAACGGGAAATATGTTGCCAGCCTGAACGATGATGATCAATGGGACGCGCACTTTTTAGAAAAACTGATACGTCCGCTGGAAGAGAACGCAGAACTCGTCCTCGCCTTTTGCGACTATTGTGTGATGGATGATAGCGGCAAGGTCAACAAAGTTGCCACTGAACAGCGGACAAAACAAGAAAACCGTCATTGGCTGGCCCAGGGCGTCTATCAACCTTTCTGGAAAGTGGGTTTGGTCGATCAGGCTGTATTTACAGCCTCAGCAGCTTTGATTCGAAAAGAGGCTGTGAACTGGGACAAATTATTTGAAGCCGGGGTGTTTTGGGACTACTACCTGACTTACTTAGCCTGTCGCTCAGGCCAGGGTGCTTACTACTGCGCAGAGCGGCTATCCTATTATCGGATTCATCCTCAATCCATCATTATGGGGGGGGGCGATCGCAATATCCAAGTCAAAATTCGTAACGGTAAAGCGGCAATCTTTTGCCACCAGCGCTTTATGGAAGACGAAAACCTTCGAGACTATCGATCTTATTTTCAACAAGAGTGGGCTCACGCTAACACAACGGTCGGGATTGGTTTTTTGCGATTGGGGCAAGCCGACGCAGCCCGATCCTATCTACACCAGGCCTTGAAATATCATAAATTTAATCTCCGCACGCTGGTGGCCCTTAGTCTAAGTTACCTGCCGCAATCCATGGCGAATTCGTTTGCTCATGTTCGTAATCCTGGCTTGTTTACGAGACTGCGATGACCCCATAGCCGGGCAAGTAGCCGCGTCGCCTGTACCCCCTTTCCCCTTTCGCCCTTCCCCCTTCCCTTATTAAGGAATCACCCCAATTGTCTCCTTCTTCTACCCCTACCTCCAGCACCTTTGACTGGCTCAGTTTTCGGCCTGCAGTGGCCTGGATCGCGATTTTGAGCTTAGTGATCATTACCGCCCTCGGCATTTTGGCTGGGGTCGGGGGGATCGTGCGGCTGTTATTTACCGGCGGGAGCGTTGCGGTTGGGGTTCTGCTTTATTGGCGTTATCCGGTGCTCTACATTGGCTATACCTGGTGGCTCTGGTTTTTGACGCCGCTGGTGCGTCGCTTGATTGATCAGCAGGCGGGCTGGCAACATCCCAACATTGTGTTGCTGGCACCGCCATTAGTCACGATGATTTCGGCGATTACTTTACTGCGCTACCTGCCGGGCGCTCATCGTCAAGGCGGATTGCCCTTTATCCTGGGTCTTGCCAGTGTTTTTTACGGATTTCTGCTGGGGCTGATTCAAAACTCATTGCTGGGGAGTGCGGTAGCGTTGCTAAACTGGCTACCCCCCATTTTGTTTGGGTTTCACCTGTTTGTAAACTGGCAACAGTATGCCGCCTTTCGCCAAAATATTCAGCGCACCTTTCTCTGGGGGGTGCTGGTAATGGGGGCCTATGGCGTTTGGCAGTACCTGATCGCGCCAGATTGGGATCGCTTCTGGTTAAATAATCTTGACACGCCCATTTTTGGCACGCCAGAACCGTTAGGTATTCGGGTGTGGAGCACGCTGAATTCGCCCCAGCCTTTTGCGGCGGTGATGATGGCGGGGCTGATTTTGCTGCTGAGTAATCGAGACAGCTTAAAGTTTATGGCCACCGGTGTCGGGTATCTCTCCTTTTTGCTATCGCTGGCGCGATCCGGGTGGCTGAGTTGGTTGGCGGGGTTGATGATTTATATTCCCTCGCTTAAATCACATCTGCAGATGCGCATCATTATCACCCTGATGTTGATGGCGGTGCTGGTGGTGCCCCTGGCTTCGGTCGAGCCGCTGGCCAGTCAAATTGAACCCCGACTGGAGTCGCTGCAAGGCATTCAGGAGGATGGTAGCTACCGGGCGCGTTTAGACGGCTATAACGAACTCCTCGACGAGGCGATCACAGAGTTTGTGGGTCGAGGCTTGGGGGCTCAGCTGGAAAGCAGCAGTCTGGGCAGTCGCGACAGTGGTGTTTTGACTCTCCTATTTTCCCTGGGTTGGATGGGGAGCGTTCCGTATATCACCGGCATTTTTCTGATTTTCTTTAAGCTGTTTCGGGGGGCTGAAGCCCGCTTTGATACCTTTGCCAGTGCCGCCCGTGCGATCGCATTCGGCGTATTTGCCCAAATTGGTCTCAATATCGCCATGCTGGGGGTGGTGGGCATGGTGCTCTGGGGCTTTTTAGGCATCGGTCTGGCCGCGTCTCGATATTACGCCCAATTGAATTTTTTGCAGGTCGAATCAAATGTCGCAGGGGCACGAGGCACCGTCCCCACCAGGTTATCCGGTTTGAATCGAGGGTACTAAATTCGGATTGGGTATCAGCTCTGTCGTTCACGAGGCTAGAATCTATGCTTGCCAGAACCCTGATCAAAAACACCAAGTATCGAGCCGGGCACCTCATGGGACGCCATCAGATCCTGTTTCAGCTGCTGCCCTTTTCTAAGCAAAACCAGTGGAAAAAGGTCTCTCCGCAAAAAGATATTTGCATAGAGGGCTTTCCCCGCTCCGCCAACTCCTTTTTTGCTAAAGCGTTTCGACTCTACAACCCAACTGCAAAGGCGGCGCACCATATGCATGCGCCCATGCAGGTGATTAAAGCCACAGAATATGGCATCCCCTGTGTGGTGTTGATTCGCAAGCCGATCGATGCCATTGCCTCAGTGCTGGTGGTCGATCGCACCCTGTCTACTCGCTTTGCGATTCAAAGCTACATCAACTTTTATGAGCGAATCTGGCCGATGCGTGACCAGGTGATTATTTCAGACTTCAAAGACACTACAACCCGCCCTCACCGAACGATTGAGCGCGTTAATCAGCGCTATGGCACTGCTTTTCAGATGGAACCGATTACACCTGGGGTCAAAGAAACCATCTTTAGTCAGCTCCAGGAGACCCAAAAGAGACTCAATCAGCCTGAACATTTAGTCGCCATTCCCACCGAAGCAAAAGCTCGGATCAAGCAAGCGGTGCTTCAAGAACTGACCGCGCACCCTCTGTTGCCCACCGCGAACCTGATTTACCAAAGATTTTTGGACTGTTAATCTTATGAGATCTTGGTTGCCCACTTGGATTTGCCGTCGTCAGTATTTGTGGATGCTGGTGGTGAGTGCTGTGTTTGCTTGCAGCACCTCTCTGCCCAGCCAGTCCCAGAGTTTATCTGAAACCGCCCGCCCAGCCAGTGCCTTTATTGATTCGGTGGGGGTTGTGATCCATCTAAACCGCACCAATAGCGCCTATGGCAACTTCGACAACATCATCAAACCGAGACTGCAAGAGCTGGGCATTCACCACATTCGGGACGGGGTCAAGCGACAGGATCGAACCACCCAGCAAAAGCTGGTTGATCTGGCCGCCGTGGGCATCAAATCTATCTTGGTGATGGACCCCAGGGATCAGTCTAATGCCACGGTTGCGGTTGATATTGTTAAAGCCATCCCCACCGCCGTCGAAGCAGTTGAAGGCCCCAATGAGTGGGATGTTTGGGGCGACCTGACCTACCAGGGGCAGCCGTTTCCGGAAGGGGTGCGGCGCTTTCAATCTGAGCTGTATGGGGCGATTAAGGGCGATCCGGCCACGGCGGCTCTGAAGGTGCTCAGCCCAACCGTGGCGTTTGCGAATAAGGC
>JBCCRZ010000391.1:0-6042 GCA_039200855.1 Cyanobacteria bacterium P01_D01_bin.44
AGACAAGCATTATCGAGTTGCCTAAAACCATTCAAGAAGTCTCCATTACCTTCCTCCCTGGAACTGATTATCAGGATGTGATAGCCCAGGCTATACAGCTGCGAAAACAGGGATTTGAGCCAATTCCTCATATCCCCGCCCGCAGCCTTCGTAGCCGCTTGGACCTGAGCGATTTTATGATGCGGCTACGGCATGAAGCTTGTATTCGCCAGGTATTGCTGATCGGGGGCAGTCCCACGGAGCCGATGGGTCCCTATGCTTCTACGTTGGATTTGCTAGACACTGGTTTGTTTGAAGGGTTGCGGATTGGCGTCGCGGGGCATCCCGAAGGCACGCCTCAGCTGAGTGGGGATCAGAGTGATCAGATTCTCGCCCTCAAAAACGCCTACGCCCGTGATACGGGGACTGAAATGTTTGTGGTGACGCAGTGGTCCCTGGATGTAGACGCGATCGCAACCTGGCTAGACCGGATCGAGGCTTTCAATACCCTGCCGATTTACCTGGGCATTCCAGGCCCAACCACCCCTGCCTCATTACTAAAGTTTGCACGAATCTGCGGGGTCAAAGCCAGCTTGATAGGCTTAAGGCATCAGTCAGCCCGATTGGGGCAGCTCATCACCGTACAAACCCCCGATTATTTGATAGACGCCTTGCAAAACCGCGTTGACCATTTCCATCTCTATACCTTTGGGGGCATCAAACGAACGCGAGAGTGGTTAATAGACCGGCGAGCTAAGGTGTTGCTTCAAATGTAATGTGATGGTTGGCATAGCCTTTCTCCCCCATCTCCCCCATCTCCCCCATCTCCCCCATCTCCTCTATCTCCTCTATCTCCGCGTCCCCCCTGCGCCCGCCTTCTCCCATGTCCACCAGCGTCTTTGACATCTTCAAAATTGGCATCGGCCCCTCCAGCTCTCACACCGTGGGCCCGATGAAGGCCGCGTTATGGTTTGCTCAGGGCTTGATAACAGAAAACCTGCTGCCCCAGGTTAAACGTATTCAGATTGATCTACACGGTTCACTCGGGGCAACAGGGCAAGGTCACGGCAGCGATCGAGCCGTTCTCTTGGGTTTAGAAGGCGATGCCCCCGAATCGGTGAATCCTGATCTGGTAGAAGGGCATTTGCAGCGGATTGGGCTAACTCGCTCGCTGTGGGTGTTGAGACGGCATGCGATCGCATTTAACCCCAAAACCGATCTGCACTTTCACTGGCAGCCGCTGCCCTTTCATCCCAATGGGATGGTATTCACTGCTTTGGGTGAGGGGGGGGCGCGTCTCGAGCAGCGCACCTACTACTCGGTGGGGGGTGGGTTTGTGGTGGATGAGACGGCGGCTAAGACCGATCGGTTGCGGTTGCACAATTCTTCTGTTCCCTATCCCTTCAAAAACTGTGAGGATGTGTTGGCATTTTGTCAGCGCGATCGCATCTCTATCAGTCAGCTCATGCTTGAGAATGAGAAAGTGTGGCGATCAGAATCGGAGATTCGCGCAGGCTTGCTGCGGCTGTGGGCGGTTATGCAAGCCTGTGTGGAGCGCGGGTGCCGCACAGAGGGGATCTTGCCCGGTGGGCTAAAAGTTAAGCGTCGAGCCGCAGCGCTCTATCGGTCGCTCAGCCACCGCCCTAAATCAGCGCTGAGTGACCCCCTGGCTATTTTGGACTGGGTAAATCTGTATGCGATTGCAGTCAATGAGGAAAATGCCGCCGGGGGACGCCTGGTAACAGCTCCGACCAATGGGGCGGCGGGCATTATTCCAGCGGTGCTGCACTACTACAGCCGATTTTGTCACGGGGCCTGTGACGAGGGCATTGTGCGTTTTTTACTGGTGGCGGGTGCGATCGCAATTCTCTACAAAGAAAACGCCTCGATTTCGGGGGCAGATGTGGGCTGTCAGGGCGAAGTCGGCGTTGCCTGCTCAATGGCTGCAGGGGCCCTGGCCGAAGTCCTCGGTGGTACCCCCGAACAGGTCGAAAACGCCGCTGAAATCGGGATGGAACATAACCTGGGTTTAACCTGCGACCCCGTCGGTGGACTAGTCCAGGTGCCCTGTATCGAACGCAATGCGATGGGAGCCATCAAAGCCATTAATGCCGTCCGCATAGCTTTGAAAGGAGATGGGCAGCACTGCGTTCACCTGGACAAAGTGATCAAAACTATGCGAGACACCGGGGCAGATATGCACGAAAAATACAAAGAAACGGCCAGGGGCGGCTTAGCCGTAAACGTGATCGAGTGTTGATTTAGTGATGGAGTAATGGGTAATAGGTGGAGGGTAATGGGTGGTGGGTAGTGGGTTAATGGGTAATGGGTGGAAGAAGTTGCCCCCCCTTACTCACCACTCACTACCCTCCACCCTCTACCCTCCACTCTCTACCCCAACTCCTTCCGGATGCTGACGGCTGACGGCTGTATTTTCAAGCTAAATATCTGCCCCATTCGTCTAAACATTCGCCCTAGGGCTTTCTATCCTTTACTATGGCGCGTACCGCTCTTAGGACAACTGCCCAATGCACAGCTGCTGCCAAACAAGGTGACCCCCAGGCAATTGCGTCTTTACTGGGGAACGTCTTTCGACCCCACCGGATTACGCCCAAAGTTGGGTTGCGCAAGCAGGATCATTTGCTTTATGTGGCCCTAGAATCTGCCCAAGCCACTGACCCCGATGCCTTATTGCCGTTACTTAAAGAAGCCCTGCTCAATATGAGCTTACCCTGGCTCAGGGCAGCAGAGGTGAGCGGACGCTTGCCGGGGCAAGCCGGGCCGCTGTGGTGGCAGGTGTTGCTCTTTCAAACCCAGGCATCGATTGACTCCCCATCCAGGGCACTCGTCTCAGTGGCCGAAACGCCCCTCGTTCACATTGACATGGGTGAAGACGTTGAGGGAGAGATTTTGGTGGGCGACCACCGCCACCAAGCGTTTTATACCTACACCCATACCCTAGAGCATGGCGGCGTTCTCAATGTCGCGGCTCCTCCCCAGGTCAGGCCGCGCCCCACTCCGATCGATCGGCGGCCCCAACCTTTTCACAAGTGGCTCAATCGCCACGCGATTATCCTGACCATTGTGCAGGCCTTGCAGTCAGCTCAGTCAATTGAGCTGTGTGGGGCGGCGGGGGTGGGCAAAACCGCTTTGCTCCGCTACCTGGTCTACGATAGCCAGGTGATGGCAGCATTTAGCGACGGCGTGGTGTATGTCTCGGAGCATCCACGGCTAGCCAAAGATTTATTGCAAGCCCTGCACGAGGTATTTTATGAAAGTAGCGCCCCCTACAAGCCCAGTGATATCCAGGTACAGCAGGCACTGAGAGATAAACGGGTGCTGATCGTCTTAGATGATCTCAACCTTGGAGAATCAGACCTTGACTGGTTAATGACTGCGGTCCCATCTGCGGTGTTTATAGTGGGGGCCCTAGCGCCAAGCTACTGGCACGATGGAACAGAAACTCTGACGGGCGTTACCCTGACGGGGTTGCCGTGGGAAGACAGCCTGACGCTGGTCAAGCAAGCGCTGGGGCGATCTCTTAGCCCGAGCGAGCAAATTGCAGTCCGAGTGCTATGGACGTCGCTGGCAGGTCATCCCCTACAGTTTCGACGGATAGCGGCTCAAGTTAAGGCCCAAAAACAATCTCTGGCAACCCTGGCAACCCCTGTCAATGGGGAAACGTCCGTATCCTTGTGGCAAAGAATTATGGGGGTGTTGCCGCGATCGCACCAACACCTGCTAGCCTTACTCGGGGCATTGGCTGGCAGCGCTTTAACCTCAGCCCAGGCCGCTGACATTGCGGCTTTGCCTAATGCTGAGGCCATCCTCAGCGAGCTACATGAACTGTACTTGATAGAAAAAAATACCGCACCGGTTAATCATCCCACGGCAGAGAGTGCCCCAACGGTTTATCGGCTTTGTCCTGATTTGATTGAGCCCTGTCAGCAAAGTTGGCCCCCCGAACCCTGGCTGAGCAGCGCTCTAGAGTATTTCACCCAGCAGGCCACGATCGATCCTGCTGGGCAGCGAACGTTTCAGAGTACAGATACGTTGCAATATCTGAGCGATTGGTCCGCCCAGGTCGGCTACTGGCAAGACTGTTTTGCCCTGAGCCGAGTGCTAGATGCCCGCCTCTCTTTACAAGGCCGTTGGGGCCAGTGGCAGCAAGTGTTAGAGCAGAGCTTGCAGGGGGCTCAGCATACAGGCGCTCGGGCCGTAGAAGCCTGGTCACTGCACCAGCTAGGGACCCGAGCCCTGGGCGAAGGCGAGGTCACCACCGCCGAATCAGCGCTGACTCGGGCGTTACACCTGCGCGAGGCCCTGGGCGATCAGGCGGGGGCTGCGCTCACCCGTCACAACCTGGGGCTGCTCATATCGCCGCTGGTTTCCCCAGCCCCTATGGCGGCTGCGCCGATCTCTGTCCCGGCCCCCCGCTGGCCCAAGCTGAAGACGACTCTGATCGCTGTCCTGGCTGCGGCAGGGGTGATTTCACTACTGTCGGGCATTATGGCGCTGCAGTGGCTGTCGCGCCCGGCCAAGCCAGCTGCCCTTGACCTCAGCGCTGAGCGCCTGGTGTTTGGCGAACGGGAACTCAATACCCCCAGTGCTCCCCAAACCCTGACCCTCACTAATACAGGGAATCGGCCCTTGAGCGTTGACAGTCTTGTGGTCAACGGCGATGGCGATTTTGTCATTGACAAGGAGGATTGTACATTCGCGACCAGTCTGGACCCGGCGGACAGCTGTGAGGTGGCAATTGTTTTTAAGCCCAGCACCACAGGGGCTCGAACCGCCACAATCCGGCTCAGGGCAATTGGCAATGAATACGACATTGCGTTGACGGGCTCGGGCACGTCAGACGCCGTACCTGGGGTGAGCTTTGACCCCTCTAGCCTGAGCTTCAAGGAACTGTTTGTGGGCAATGCTAAGGCCACCCGCGTGACCATTACTAACGATGGGACAGCGCCCTTAAGTTTGGAAACATTGGCAATCACGGGGGGACAGACGGCGGCTGATTTTGCGATCGCACAGTCCGGTTGCATCGAGGCGACCCTGGACCCTGAGGCCAGCTGCACCCTTGAGATTCAATTCAAACCCGGTGGGCCGGGCGCACGCTACGCCAGTCTGACGGTTAAGAGCAATGCCGAGGGCGATGCGACCCTCTCCCTCACTGGCATCGGCACCCAACAACCCGCGCCTATTGCCGCCGATGACAGCGCCACCACCCAGGTTAACCAACCGATCACCCTCGATGTGTTGACGAACGATCGCGATCCGGCAGGCGGCAGTCTTACCCTCACCAGTGTGGCCCCCCCAAAAACAGGTCGGGTGAGGGTGAATGACGATAACACCCTGACCTATAGCCCCGGTGCCGAGGCCACCCAAGATCGCTTTTCTTACACAGTGCGCAACGCTCGAGGAGAGATTGCCAAAGCGACGGTGAGTGTAACGGTTGAAGCTGTGCCTTCGTCCGCGCCTGCCCCTGCCGCCACCGCTACGCCGAACCGTCCGCCGATTGCCAACAATGATCGGGCTCAGACCGCTCAGGGGACTGCGGTCACCCTTCAGGTATTGGCCAATGATCGCGACCCGGATGAGGGCGATCAGATTGAGATCGCTGCCCTCGAGGGCGAGACCCCCTCTGGGGCCAGCATTGGCAACAATGGGGATGGCACCCTTACCTATCGCCCGGCCCCAGCGTTTACGGGGATTGATCGGTTTACGTATACGATTCGTGACCGTGGCGGGGCCACTACCCCCGCCACGGTTGAAATCACGGTCAATGGGCCACCCCCACCCACAGCCAGGGATGACAGTGCTCAAACCCTGCCGGGCCAACCCGTCACGATTCAGATTTTAGCGAATGATCAAGGGGATGACATCGCGATCGCCTCCCTGGATAGGGTGGGCGTCTCTGGAGGCGGGGTGAGCAACAACGGTGACGGCACGGTCAACTATACGCCCCCGTCAGACTTTAACGGGGTCGATACCTTTACCTACACAACTCGCAATCGCGCTGGGGGGACGTCGGAGCCCGCCACCGTGAGCGTACAAGTGACC
>JBCCRZ010000392.1:0-6012 GCA_039200855.1 Cyanobacteria bacterium P01_D01_bin.44
GCCCCTAAGGCTAAGCCTGATCGATATCCGACCGACAGCTGGATTACCATTCTCCAAGATTTTCCGGCTAAGCAGCCGCAGCTGCCCGTCGTTGTGATTGAGACTGCCACCAGCAAAAACACAGTGGCTAATCTCACCCAGCAGATCCCTGAGATCAAAGTCATTGCCCCTGAGAATATTGGTCAGACAGCTGCTTTGATTGCCGGAGCCGACCTGGTGCTGACTCCCGACAGTGATGTTTTGCAACTTGCGATCGCACTGAATGTCTTCACCCTGGGGCTACTCAGCACGGCTACAGCAGACACTATGCTGCCCCCGGTCGCAGCCACCCCAGAGTCAGCCGAAACCCGCTTTGTGGCCGTCAAATCGACAACCGCCCAGCTCAAAGATTTGCCCGCTGACAAGGTGCTGACGCGAATATGGGGTAGCTAGGCTGCCATAGGGCGGATAAACGCTTCAAAATATTTAACTAAGGGGATTGCATAAAAATTAAGCCCCAGTTAAACACGGGAAATGGGTCAAGGGAACCCAATAAGCGTGGAGGCTTATTATTGGGTTGGAAGCGCCTGAGCCCATCTAGGTTTGAGATTGACTCCTCGATACATCGTAAGCCTGGGGCTAAGGATTGAAATATTTGGCGTATTTAGTGACACTTACCTAAGAACACTCCAAACTGGGTGGATAGGTGAACTTTTGGATACCCATCAATTTGTATATGGATTTTAAAAACTATGGAAAGAGTCAAAGCGCAAGCTTCTAAAGTTGGTAAGCTTCTATTTGATCCCAAAACCGCAGAAACCTATCAAGCGGTTTTAGCCTTGACCTGGCAAATTATTAAAGAAACGGGCCTCTTACTCTGGCTACTGATTTGTTCCGGGTTTATTGTTGGCGCGTGGATCGGTGATAATGCCCTGCGTGGAGGCCGTAACCTACGCACCTGGCTTGATAGCCAAGGTGAACAAGCGGATGTTGAGCCCGCTGAAAAAATGGCCGCCACGGGCAAAGCGCTACTTGATGCTAGCCAAAATGGGGCTAATTTCTTGCTCAATCAGGCCCGTGAGCAGCTAGGGCTAGAAAAGACAGAAATGGCTAAGCCTGCCACGATGCCAAAAGCGACCACTGCTAATTTCAAAAAAGCTAAAGCCGCTGTGCAGACCGCGGTCTCAGAGGCCAAGGAAACAGCCCCCGAGGTCAAAGAAAAGCTGACTGAAACAACTTCAAAACTTGACTAGTCGGGTCCCCCAACATCAAACCAAAACAGCCGGGCATTGATGTACTCCATGCCCGGCTGTTTTTTGACCTGGCTTTACGGTCCAGCATCCTTATACTAATTCCACATGAAACGGCACATATCGAAACCCCCTGTAGTCCCCCTCGGTTCTCGCGAAGCGGCGAGCTTAGCTCGCGGGGACGACGATAGCCCCGTTTGGTAATTACGGTTGCTGATAGTTGCCCCGCCAGTAAAAGTAAGCAACATAAACCAGTGCCGCCACCTGTACAGGGACCAAGATCAAAAAATTCTTGATGAAGGGGCTGATCTCCCATTGGGAAAATAGCTGGAAATAGACGAATCCAACGAAGAGTAAACCGGTTTTTAGAGGTAGTTTACGACTTAGCATGTTGAGACGGTTGTATAAATGGCCTTGCTTGAGTTGCTTTATAGATTATGTCCGAGCAAAAGATGGCTGAGTATGAAATGCCCGAGAAAAGATTGCTGAATATCCATACCCAGTGTCCCGGAGGACCAGAGCTGATATAGGCGAGAGCCGTGATACCCCAAGGTGATGAACAGCCCACTCAACCAGGTAATACGATGTCGCCACCAGCGACTCCAAACAGTTGCTCGGCGATGCCATAGCTCCAGACCAATTTGCCCTAGAAAAAGAACCCAGCAAATTAGGACCAGGGGCGCTAGTAGATGATACTTAACGGCTGTTGACCAGTGGCCATCTGCGATCGCAAGCATCGCCCGGGTCATGCCCCACGTAGGACAGGGAATCCCCACCAGTGCTTTGAGTGGACACCCCCAAAGCTTGACCTCATATCCCAGCCAATGAAGAATCACCAGCAGCGTCGGGGCCACTAAAAAACCGAGTACCCCCCAGCGTAGGTGGAGGGCCAGCCTGGACAAAGGCCTTTGCTGAGGCGGGGGCTGAGGCGGGGGCTGTGGGGGTGAAAGGGGCATGCGGTTTAAATTTTTAGAACCACCCCTTTTTGCTGGTGATGTAGGTACTGACAAACTCATCGTCGGGTTTGACTAAATACATGATGCCTTCGATTAACCCGATAATCCCCATGATCGGGCTCAAAAAACCACAGCTTAAGACAGACACCAACAGCATAATGATGCCCTCAGTGGTGTAACCCAAAATGAACTTATGAACCCCCAATGCACCTAGGATAATGCCGCAAATGCCAGCCACAATTTTCTTGTCCGCACCGCCTGTGCCACCCGGATTAGTCATTGCAGTTCACTCCTCTTGTGTAATTCGCTTCCATGTTGATCATCGCCACATTAGACTATAGCGGCGTATTTTTAACGTTCCCAAATTAGTTAGGACAAAAAACGTTGCTATAGAGGTTTAATCAAGATAAATGGCTACAAATCCGGATTTTGCCCACCAGCATCTATGGGGATAGCAAAAACAAACCCAGCATGGTGACGCTATTCCAGGTGCTATGCAGCAAAATCGGGGCTAGCAGATTTCGCGATCGCGTGTAGACAAACCCCAGGGCTGCCCCCAGCACCGTCAACGGCAAGACCTCTGAGAGGCTCAGGTGAGCTGCCGCAAAAATGAAGCTACTCAGTATAATCGCTCCCCCCACCGGCATATAGCGGGTCAAAGATGGCAACAAAAAGCCGCGAAAGAGCACTTCCTCAAACAGGGGAGCCGCCACCGAGGCCGTCAGGAAAAATAACCCCAGCGCCACTGTGTCAGTTTCCTCTAAAACCGTTTGCAACAGCGGGTTGCTGCCCCCCTGCCCCTGCCATAGTTTTTGGTTCAGCAGGGACACTCCAATCATCAGCGGTAGCACCCCTAAGTACCCCCCCCATCCCCACAGCGGCCACTTTCCCCAGGGACGAAACCGAAACCAGCCCTCTGGCAGTGGGAAATGGGGCTTAATGGACCACACTAAAACCGCGATGCCCCCTGACGCCATCATCAGGTAGTAGACCATCGAGTAAATCGCCCGCATGCGGCTAGATGTCGTGGCAAAGCTCAGCCCCAGGGCTGCTAGCAAGTAGGGCAGCAAGATTTGTCCCACAAAGAAAAAACCCACCACCAGCACTTGCCAGATGATTTCGGCATCCCAGGGGACCTGCCAGCCTTGCCCTTGATGGGTCGCCAGGATAGCGGTTTTGCCCTTTAACCCCCACTGGATCGCTAAAATAACCAGTAGCACAGCCCCTACCACGCTCCCCAAGGTGGGGAGCGCCCCAATGGTCACCAGCTTGATAAAGGTCGATTGGGCCACAGCTTGCTCTTGTGCAGCCAGCTGAGCCAGGGCTTGAGGACTGCCTTGCACTGCGTAGAGCTGTGCCAGGGCGCGGTTATTAAACCAGCCGTCCAGGTGCTCATTTAAGATAGTTTCAGCATCGCTGGCCACTACGGGGGCTGCGCCCCATAGCCCGGTTAAGACCTGGGCCGTGGTGGAGTAGGGGCTACTTGACTCTGTTGTCAGGGGTTGCCAGGTCGCCACAGCGGTATCTATCTCCCCCTGTTGAGCCTGCAAAATGCCGAGTCGAATGCTAAGGCGGTCGATCAATGCCTGCTGCTGACGGACCACGCGTTCTAATTTGAGGGCTTGGGGGCTCTCGGGATCGAGAACTGGGCTCTCGAGCGGCTCTTGCGATCGCACCAGCGAAGTTTGAGCCTGCTCCTGGAGGTCCTGGTATTCTTCAAGCACCGACACCAGAGGTGTTTTACCCAGCAACGCAGTTCGAATCTGCTCGACTTCTGTTTTAGAAAAGCTGTCCCCTGTCCACTCGGTAGCCTCTAGCATCAGGTTGCTCTGGTAGAGCTGTAGCTGCCCCGTGACCTGGGGCTCATTCCAGCTATTGACCAACGAAGTCCCCATTACCACCACCACCAGGAGGGTGAGAACCCACAGTACTACGCGCTTAATCGTCATGCTTTGGATGTTTTGAATATTCGTTTATTCTCCCACTATCCATCCATCCTTCGACATCTATCCACCCTTCGACAGGCTCAGGTCAAACTATCAATCCTGATGGCGTATGCTTTCAAGGTGTCACCTCTCCACTCCCTGCTCAACTCTCGGCGTAGATAGTGCCCTGGTGGCTATTGACTTCTCTTTGGCATTGAGTGGGGTGGTTAAGTGGGACGAGGTTTAGCAGACAAAAGCACGGCTGCGATCGCAAAGCTAGCCATGCTAATTAGCATACCGCCGGAGGGTGAGAGCCAGCCGCGCTGGGTGGCAGACGCTAACAAACTAAAGGCCACTGCGCCACCGCTAAAATAAATGCCCGTGCCCAGACCCCCTTTAGCTGGTGGCACCATCGATAGGGCATAGGGCAGGGTGCCATTGGATAGCAGGGTCAAGCCTAGACCCAGGGCGATCGCCAGCACGATAGCTTGCCCCGTCGTTTGCACTCCTAGCATGAGCCCACAGGTGATAACCAAAATGGCCAGCCCTAACCCCATGCCTCGCCGATTGCCCAGCCGCACGGATAAAACACCGCAGGGCAAGGCTGCCACCACAAGGGTGATAAAAATCAGCCCGGAGATCAGGGGACCTGTGGACGGCTGGATTTGGCTGTTTAGCAGGGCTGGCACCATCTGCAACACCAGCCGAAAGCCCAGGGCGGTTGTCATGCCCACGCCAAAAACGAGGCTTAAGTTGAGCCATGACAGGGGTGGGGAGGTGATAACAGCTGGGGACGGGCTCTGGCTATGCAGACTACGATTGGGATTGCTTTTTTGTAAAACCATGGCGGCTAATAATAGCACCCCCGATCCGATGGCAAAGGCCGTCCCCGCGCCTAGATTTAAAATAAATTGATTGGCAAGGGGAGCCGTTGCGCCAGCGGCGCTACCTACTAATGTGAGCACCGCCGCTGCCTGGGGGAGATCGCTAGCAAAGGCATAGCGCCCTAACAGTGACAGGGCTGGGGCGCGAAAGACGGTCATCGCCAATGCCCAAGCAACTAAGGCAAAGGGTAACACCGGCCTCAAGGCTGCCCCGCCCCCAATTGCCACAATCGGAATCGCTGTAAACGTGATCGCGGCTAATAGTATCCCCAATGCGATCTGTGGAAACCGGCTGCCTACCCAGTGCTGGGTTTTATCGGATAGGGAGCCCATGAGAGGCTCCATCAGCGCACCCAGGATATTTTCAATAATCAGGAGGGTGGTCGCCAGGGGTTTGGGAAAGCCTTGCTGAGTTAACAGATCTACCAGATACAGGTTGTAGATCACCCAGGTCAGTGCGATCGCACCCTGCACCGCAGCCAAGCCACAGACCTGTTGCCAAAGCACACGCTGAGATTTTGCCATGGAGTTCATACGTCAGCCCAATGAGAATGCTTTATAAAAGTCAGTATCAACTTTGCTAATATCCCCATCCAAGCTTAAACAGTCCCATCCAGACAACAAGCGGGAATGCCGTCAGGCATTCCCGCAAAGAATTGTGAAAGTTTAGTGGAGGGGAGGGTGGTGAGTAGAGGGTAAGCCTGGAACAATTTCTCTGACCCACTACCCAATTCTCTCCACCCTCTACCCTTTACACTCTATCCAACTGATTTACCCCAACAGCGCCTTCGCCTTACCCACAACGTTCTCAACTGTGAAGCCATAGTTCTTCATCACCGTCCCGCCGGGGGCAGAGGCTCCGAACCGATCCACGCTGATCATGTCGCCTTCAGCGCCGTAGTAGCGGCACCAGCCCATGCTAATTCCAGCTTCGACGGCCAGGCGCTTCGTCACTGCTTTGGGTAAAACTGACTCTTGGTAAGCCGCGTCTTGAGCTTCAAATAGCTCCCAGCAGGGC
>JBCCRZ010000393.1:0-6010 GCA_039200855.1 Cyanobacteria bacterium P01_D01_bin.44
CTCTGTACCAGCAGCTAAACACATCAGTAATGCTATGCAGCCATCTGTCTTGATCAGCTCTTTTCGGTTTATTCCTGTGGCTGGGTACTCGATTTGAGAGTGCAGCTGGGTGGTGAAAGCCGTATTGTTTGAAGAATCAATGATCATCATAAATCTCCTGGCGGGCGAATAGATTGAGCGTCTGGTTAGATAGTAGCGAGACTATTCAAAGTTTTCTATGAGATGCCTTCTCGTTGTCATCACCAGTCGGCTTGTGGGTCTTTTCAATTTGTGCTAAGTCTTGGGTGGATGGAGCAAATGTTTTGCAATCGCCTGCGAAATCGCTAAACCAGGCAACAAATCCAGCCAAAAGAACTCACCGCATGGATTGACTTCTAGAAACTTGAGGGGAGGCTGAGGGCGTGTAGATAAGCCCATTTGCTTAAGCAATCGGTTGATATGCCGAGCACTCACCTGAATATTGAATTCCTGCTCTAAATGTTTGCTCAGCCAGCCAGCCGTCCAACGACGAAACGCGTACCCATAGTCTCGAGGGCTTTGTTCGACCAGTTCTTTGAGGCGGTTGCGATAGTCATCATGAATCCTTTTGGGACGCCCCATAGGTCTGTCGAGCCAGGTATGGGCCTGGCCCGACTGGGCGATTAAGATCCAGTGGCGCACCGTCGCGTGACAACAGCTTAGTGCCTTACAAATCTCTGCCTGAGATTTACCCTGATCGGCTAGCAACATAATGTGAATACGCTTGCGATATCGTTCGGATAAATCATTTTCCAGACGGTTTTGTAATAACTTTCGCTGAAATACGGTGAGATATCGCGTGGCAGGTTTGCTCTGCGGGTTTTCCGCTGCTGCTGCACGGCTCAGATTTAGATCTAAGTCAAACTTATCCATAATGTTCACTCTTCTCCAAGCAAACAGCGGTTCGACGCTAATGTGAACGCTGCTGTTTGCGATGCTTCAACAAATGACTTCAACAAATTAAATGATGTTCACGGACGAAATCAGGATGCCTCTCAGCAGTAGAGCTCTGACCGTAAAATTTACAGCAGCAGGCTCTCTGGTTTCTCGAAAAAAAGTAGCTGAGATTCTGCAAGAGATATATTTATTTACATATCCTGCCAAAAACTTTAGGCCCATTGAGTGTCTGTAGAATTGACTCGTCGAAGGTCGAGGTATAAACATTTGTAAACTTTTTGGGAATTGGCAGAATATAAGACCTCCATAAAAGAGATGTCTTTAGAAACGTGTCTCTAAAAGGGACGATTTTCTGCTTAGAGATCGCGCGGGTGTCTAATATCACTGGGTTGGTTTGATGGAGTAATGACCTTAAACGAACAACTCAAACAGCTGGCTGTAGAAGCCCAGCAGTATCCCCCAAAAACGCCTCAACGGCAGCGAGCGCTGGCTCAGCTGGTTGACAAGCTTTGTCGTTCAAAGCAGCTGGTACGCCCCTACCAAGGTCAGTTTCGTGGGTTTTATGAGGATATTTATGCTGAGGCCCAGCAGAGATTGTTTCTATATATGTGTGAGGCGATTGATCGATATAACCCAGAGTTAGCGGTGCTGCAATGGGCAAATTTTTTGATGAAAAAACGATTTTTTATTGAGGCCAGCCGTGATGTCATGCCAACGGCTCCCAAGGGCATGGATCGCTCGCAAGTTAAGCGAATTACGCTCGATGTGCTGGATAAGCAGGAGCCGATGGAGTTGCGATCGCAATCTACCCGATCGCTCTCAGAAGAAGTGATTCAGTGTATTCAGGATGATCGGGATGGCTTATTTAAGGACACCCATATTCTGCACAGACCCGCTGCTAACTTTCAATATATTGCCTTGCGATTTTTAGGCGGCTATTCCTGGAAAGAAATCTCTGCCGAGCTAGATGTCAAAGTCGTCACCCTGAGTTCTTTTTACCAAAGATGTTTGACTAAATTTGCCGCGAGGCTAAAAGAAGATGTCTCCCATTAAAGAATATAGCTCTACCTAAAGTATCTTTGTCCCCCTAGTTTAATCAACCCCACCTTTTGTTAAGACCATGACTGTTAAACGCGATCAGGCTACTTTCAGAGTGCCCCTTACAGATGTTTTTCATCAAGCTGCCCAAGGGTTTTACCAACATCATGCCGAGCCCCAAAAAGGGAAGCAGGTCTATCTAAATACATTAAGTGTGCAGGCAGCGCAGTTTTACCTGACCTGTTTAGGCATTAAAACCCGTCTAGAGAAAAGCGAAAGCTGGAACCCGGTATTGCAGGTTTTAGCCGATACGGCTGATCTCTGGGTGAATGATTTGGGGCGTTTAGAATGTCGCCCCGTTTTACCAGCCTCGTCCACTTGGGAGATACCATCAGAGGTAGGAGCCGATCGCATTGGCTATATGTTTGTTCAATTTGACGCTGACCTGACTGAGGCAACGTTGCTCGGATTTCTGCCCCAGGTATCAGGAGAAATTGCCACCCTTGATCAATTGCAACCTTTAGAGACGTTTCCTGCCTATCTGGAGAAACTACACGATAAGGCAACGGTGCCGTCGAGGGCAACCTTACAGCAATGGCTCGCCCAGGTGATTGACGCCAGTTGGACTAACCTGGACACGCTGATAGCTGAATGGAAAGAACAAGAGCTTGCCTTTAGCTTTAGGATTCCTCTGGCTAAGGTTGACCTGATTGAACCGGCAAAGGTAGGCATGAAGCAGGGTAAATTTTTGACTTTAGACTCTGAGGTGCGGGTTTTATTCATCGTTGGGATTGCGCCTGCTCCATCGGCTGCTCCATCGGCTGACCCAGAAAGTGCGGCCTTCAATATCACGGTGGAGTTGTATCCAACCGGAAATCAAGCCTACTTGCCCCCTGCGCTGCAGCTGGTGGTGATGGATGAGGCCAATACCCCCGTTTTACAAGCTGAAGGTCGCCAGAGCGAGGGATTAGAATTTCAGTTTAGGGGAGAACCCGGTGAACGCTTTAGCGTCCAGATCAGCCTTGATCAGTTAACCTTGACAGAGTTATTTGAGATATAACCAACACCAGGAGGACATCTGCTGAGGAGCGCACGGATGGGTAAGTGGGTCATCCTAGACTTAGACGGAGATTTCAATGTCACCGGGTTTCGTGCAACCTTGGAGATTCAGGCTGAGAAAGGATTTCAAGCTTTGAAGGTAAAGGGCTTTTTGCCCCCAGATCCAGCCATGGTGGCCCAGCTGCAGCATCATTGGCAAGAGATCTACCGCCCTTTGGGCATCCCGCTGCGGATTAAAGGTCAAAAAATCATTCATAAGGGCTCTATCAATCAGCGCCTGTCAGACTGTCAACTATCGGCCCTGGCCCTTAGAGAACAGTTTAGAGCCTGGCTAAATGCCGAGTCGTTTCGACCGATTGATCGCCGCCTGAGAGAAGCGCTCGGTCGTAACGACGTAATTCGATTTTTGATCCGCACCCAGGATCTCAATCTGCAAAAGCTGCCCTGGCATGAGTGGGACTTTTTTGAGCGCTACCCCAATGCTGAGGTGGCCCTCAGTACCCCTGAGTATGAATCGGTGCAGGTTAAGAGGGCTAAGCCCCCCCACCCGGTTAGAATCCTGGCAATTTTGGGGAATAGCCAGGGCATCAATGTTGAAACCGATCGGCGTGTGCTGGCTCAGATGCCCCAGGCTGAGGTGACATTTTTAGTCGAGCCCGATCGCCAACAGCTCAACGATCATCTATGGGAAACGCCCTGGGATATTTTGTTTTTTGCAGGGCACAGTGAAACCTATCATGGGCGCGGGCGCATTTATATTAATCAGACAGACAGCCTTACCCTCTCAGAACTCCGTTATGGTTTGTGCAAGGCCATTGATCAGGGGCTACAGCTGGCGATCTTTAATGCTTGCGATGGTTTAGGGCTGGTGCAAGAGCTCCAACAACTGCATATCCCGCAGATGATCGTCATGCGAGAGCCGGTGGCCGATCAGGTGGCAGCTGTTTTTCTACGCTACTTTTTGAAAGCTTTTGCCTCAGGGGAGTCTTTCTATCTGGCTGTGCGGCATGCCCGAGAGCGATTACAAGGGCTAGAACATCGATTTCCCTGTGCCAGTTGGCTGCCGGTGATTTATCAAAACCCGCTGGTGATGCCGCCCGATTGGATCACCTTGCAAGGTTATCCTGAGCAGACTCCCCCGTCAGTGCTGCCTGCCCTAGCCCCAGCTGAGCCGGTTCTCTCCCCTTACAAACGGCGCTTTCCAGGACTTACAGTGCTGTGGATGAGTGTGCTGGTGACGCTGGTGATTTTGGTCATTCGTCATCTGGGCGTTTTGCAACCCTTTGAACTGGCGGCTTATGATCAGCTAATGCGATCGCGTCCGGCTGAGACCCTTGACCCCCGTATTTTAGTTGTCGAAGTCACCCAGGACGACCTGAATACCCTGGGAGGCTATCCGCTCAGCGATGCAGTCTTGGCCCAAACAATTGAGGCGCTTCAGGCGTTTGAGCCGGTTGCGATCGCCCTTGATATGCATCGGTATCGACCCAGAGGCAACGGTCGTCAGGCACTCCTGGCAAAATTTCGTCAGTATCCCAACCTATTGATTGCTTGTGCCTATGATCAGGGCGATCAAGACTATGGCCCCCCTCCTGAATTTTCAGACGAACAGCTGATTGATCAAGTCGGGTTTAGTAACTTTGCGTTAGACAAGCCACCCTTGATGCCAGCTCACCCTGCCATCATCTCAGCGCCGTCGACGGGCTATGCGGTGCGACGTCAGCTGCTGTCCTATGCACCTGATTTAGCTTCAACGCAGTCACCCTGTGTGACGCCCTACAGTCTGAGCTTTCAGCTTGCCTATCAATTTTTGAATCAGGCAGGCATTCAGCCCCTGACGGTGAATGAGGCTGATCAGTGGCAGTTTGGCCCCGTGGTCTTGCTCCCCCTAACCCGTCGGTTTGGCGGGTATCAAAACCTGGATGGTCTCAGCTCCCAGCTGATGCTGAACTATCGGGTTGCTGATCCGGGGCAACGGGTTTCTCTACAACAGGTTTTAACAGGGCAAATCAGTGCCGATACGATCAGAGACCGCCTGATCTTAGTGGGTTACACGGCCCCAGTGGCCAGAGACTCTGTGGATACGCCCTATGGCAAAATGGCGGGGGTGTGGGTCCATGCTCACATGGCGAGTCAGTTGCTGAGTGCTGTGATAGACCGGCGGCCCTTGATCGCGGAATTGCCCCAGCGATGGAATTTTCCCTGGGGAGATGGCGGGTGGATTTTAGCATGGGCACTGTTCGGGGGAGGGGTCAGCGGTGGGTTACGCACTCGTAAAGACCGGCTAAGTCGGTTGGGTTTGCTCTTGACATGGACTTTGGCAATGGTGGGGTTGAGTTGGGGGTTAACCAGTCTTTGTTTGTGGGCTCTGGCTCAGGGGCTTTGGCTTCCGTTAATCCCGCCAATATTATCCGTATTACTCACCGGGAGCTTTGTATTATTCAGCAGGGGTTTCCCTAATGCCTCACTGAGCTAATCATCAGGGGTATCTTCTCGAGTTCTTCTCGATTACCGGTTATCTTTGTTGATGCTCTGTTTTCAAGGGAGATTTTCTCTAGGAAATTCCCTATTTACCTTATCGCCCCAAGAATTCAGGATGACTTTTCGGAAGCTCCCCGTTGCGATCGCGGGTGTATTAGCAAATAGTCTGACACTGTCTTATTGGTGTCTACCCCCGATTGCCCAAGCCCAAGCTTTACCAACTGTAGAAGGCAACCAACGCCCGCCCGCTCCCCCGCGCACCCCCCCTGTCAATGCAACTCGCCCCGGTGGCGGGCTCAATCCTCAAGATTTAGCTTGTAACCCTCTGAATGAAGATTTGCAAGCCCTGATTCCAGTCGATAATCCGGTGTTGACGGCCACAGCTTATCCCACATTTTTGTTTTATGTCCCCTTTAGTGCTGAGGAAGTCCAATTTGGTGAGTTTTCTCTTTTACCCTGGCCTGGAGAAGAAAGTCACCATTATCAAACTCGCTTCAGGTTACCCACCTCACCTGGC
>JBCCRZ010000394.1:0-6001 GCA_039200855.1 Cyanobacteria bacterium P01_D01_bin.44
CATCGAGGCCAGTGGTCGCGTAGAGCCCATCACCACGGTGAACATCAGCCCAGAAATCACGGGCCGCCTGGTCGCGCTTCAGGCGGATCAAGGAGATACGGTGCAAGCGGGTCAAGTGCTGGCGCAGATGTTGGATGCTGAACTGAGGGCACAATTGGCTCAGGCCCAGGCTCAGCTGGCCGAGGCCGAGGCAGAATACGACGAGATTCGCAGTGGTAATCGCCCCGAAGAGATCAGCAGAGCCCAGGCCCAAGTCGACTCGGCTCAGGCCCAGTTTAACTTGAGTACCAAGCGGCTAGAACGGCACCAGTTTTTGGCTCAGGAGGGTGCGATCGCACAGCTTGATCTAGATGAAATCATCAATGAAGAACAGACGGCCCGCGCCAACCTGCGTGAAGCCCAGCAAAGTTTGCAAGAGCTGAACAACGGCGCTCGCCCCAAAGCGATTGCCCAAACGGCGGCGCGAGTGACCGCCGCCCGTGCCCAGATCGAAGTCATTCAGGCTCAGCTGGATGCGACCGTGATTCGGGCCCCCTTTGATGGCATCATCACCCAAAAATATGCAACGGTTGGGGCGATTGTGACGCCCACCACCTCTGCCTCAGCCACGGCCTCAGCCACCTCCAGTTCGATTTTTGCGCTGGCTTCGGGCTTAGAGCTGCTGGTGGATGTGCCAGAGGCCAATATCTCTCAAATTGAGGTGGGTCAACCCGTCGAGATTGTGGTGGATTCTTATCCAGACCAGACGTTTGAAGGTCGGGTGAGACTGATTTCGCCTGAAGCTGTGGTTGAAGATAACGTCACCTCGTTTCAGGTCCGCATCGAGCTGCTGACCGGACAATCGGAGCTGCGCTCTGGCATGAACGGCGATGCGATTTTTATCGGGGAGTCGATTGCAGATGCGCTGATGGTCCCCACGGTGGCGATTACCAACCAAGGGCAGGACATCGGCGTACTCGTGGCGGATGAACAGGGGGAGGCCAGATTTCAGGCCATCTCGGTGGGGATCACCCAGGAAGGACAGACCCATGTTGTCAGTGGTTTGGAGTCTGGAGAAAAGGTCTTTGTTGATTTCCCTGAGGGCAAAGTGCCAGGGCCGACGGGCGGGCCGTTATAGGCCCCAAATAGACCCCATCACCCGATGCAAACCCAGACTTGACTAAAGTTGTTTTGAGAGGTAGGAGAATGGCAATTGATTTTGCAGAGAATGTCAGTATGGCCGTACGCACTCTGAGTGCCAACAAGCTGCGTAGCGGCTTGACCATGCTGGGCATCATCATTGGCAATGCCTCAGTGATTGCCATGATTGGGGTTGGGCAGGGGGCTCAGCAATTTATTGGCCGCAGCTTTGAATCTCTGGGGAGTAATTTGTTGTTTGTCCTGCCGGGGGCCAACCAGGATGGCCCGCTGTCGTCGGCGGTTGCGTCGAACAGTCTGGTGCTGAGCGATGCAGAAGCCATTGCTGAGCAGGTGCCAGCGGTGGCAGGGGTGGCCCCAGAAAAGACCGTCCGCTTTCGGGTGACTTGGGCAGGCCAGGACACCCAGGTAAATGTCACGGGCACCACGGAGGATTATCCCAGGGTTCGTAACGCCGCTGTCGCATCCGGTCAGTTTTTTAATGTGCCAGCGCTGCAACAAAACCAGCGAGTGGCAGTTTTGGGGAGCGAGACAGCGCTGACGCTATTCGGCAATCAAGATCCGCTGGGTCAAAAAATCCGCATCCGCAACCTCAGTTTTCGGGTGATTGGGGTGATGGCAAAAAAGGGCTCGGCCCTCGGCCAAAACCAAGACGAGATTGTCTTTGTACCGGTCACGGTGATGGCTAACCAGTTGACTGGGCAAGAAGGTGCCCGCACCAGCCCGACCTTACAATCCATTGCCGTCTCCGCCAAAAATCCAGAGAGCTTGAGCGCGGCCCAATATCAGATTACTAACTTACTGCGCCTGCGTCACAACCTCAAAGGTGAGAATGACTTCACGGTGCGCAGTCAGCAAGATCTATTGAGGACTGCCAATAGTATTGCGGGGATGCTGGTGATCTTGCTGGCAGCCACAGCGGGGATTTCTCTAATTGTGGGTGGCATTGGCATTATGAATATCATGCTGGTGTCGGTGACTGAGCGCACCCATGAGATTGGCTTGCGAAAAGCCATCGGATCGACCCAGGCTGATTTGATGATCCAGTTCACCATCGAAGCGGTGATGCTGTCGCTGGTGGGGGGGAGCTTTGGCATTTTAATCGGCGTGGGGAGCACCCTGGTGCTGGCTTTATTAACGCCCCTAGAAGCGGTGATTAGTCCGGTTGCGATTCTCTTAGCCGTGGGTGTCTCGGGCGGCATTGGCCTGGGGTTTGGGGTGATCCCAGCCCGCCGGGCGGCCCGTCTCGATCCGATTGTTGCCCTGAGGAGTTAAGGAGCTAACCATGCTATCCACCTTTAATGATTTCACAAGACCCGAGATTATTCGTTTAGAACAGATTGAAAAACGCTACGGCCAGGGTGACTTAGAAGTGAGGGCCCTCAAAGGGGTTGATCTGACCCTTTACCAGGGTGAGTATTGCGCCATTATGGGGCCTTCGGGATCTGGTAAATCGACGGCTATGCATATTATTGGCTGTTTAGACAAACCTAGTAGCGGCCATTACTATCTGGCCCAAGAGCTGATCGCTGAGCTGAGCGAAGCGGCCCTGGCGGAGATTCGCAATCGCAAAATCGGGTTTGTTTTTCAGCAGTTTCACCTGTTGCCGCAGCTCAGTGCCCTAGAAAATGTGATGCTGCCGATGATTTATGGAGGCATTCCCCGCCGTGAGCGCTGTGAGCGAGCTGAAGCTGCCTTGAGTCAGTTAGGCCTGGCTGAGCGGATACACAACCGCCCCAATCAGCTGTCTGGGGGACAGCAGCAACGGGTCGCGATTGCCCGCGCGATTGTTGACCGCCCCATCTTGCTGCTGGCGGATGAGCCCACCGGGGCTTTGGATTCTCACACCAGTCAAGAAATTATGGACATTTTTCAGACGCTCCATGAGGGCGGGATGACCATTGTGATGGTGACCCACGACCTCGGCGTAGCTGAAAGGTGTCAGCGAATTGTCCGGTTTCAAGATGGCAACATCATCGACGCTGGATTGACCCCGCCAGACTGGGGGCCATTAGAGCCCTACTCTGTGATCGCTTCATGACCTGCGACTGGCCCCATCAAAAGTAAAAGGAAGTAGACCGAGGAAGTAGACCGATGTATTTCCCACTTTGGCAATATCTCAATCAACCGCTCTGGGACAGTGCTCGTCCACCCACGTTGAGCCCCTTCAAATACTGGCAGTGGTACAAAGTCCAGCGGCTTAACCGCTGCTTTAAGAGCCACTTCTTAGAGCAGTGCTGGGCGGTCAGCTATCAGGATTTTGTCACGGCTTATCCAGGCTTTTGCGATCGCAACGCCCTCGAAGAAGAACCGATTTGGCTGCTGGAGCGCTGCTGGCAACTCCAGAGGAGCACGCGCTATTCGTCCCACCCCGAAAATCAAATCCAGGATTTTGATTCAATGTGAGATTGCATAAAAGTGCAACCTCGCCGACCGCAATTGGCGATAAGCTTGGTGGCAACCTGACAGTTGCCGACCCACCTGCACCGATAAAGTGTAAACAGGTCTACGCAGGGGATTGCAATTGCCGAATGTGGTAGACCCAAGTGAACATCCTACTGGTCGAGGTATCTGTGTTAATTACCATTGGGTGGGCAACCGCACTCTATTTTTTAACGCGAAGATGGCTGCATCAACGGCAGGCATGGCAGTGGTGGCATGAGCAACAGCGGTTGCAGTTATACCATCAGGCAGAGTCAATCCGGGATGATCTCTTGCAGCAGACCTTTGCGTTTCGACGGTATTTGGAAAGCACAGTACCGCCAGAGGCGGCTCAGACAGAGCGCTGGATAGATCGGATTCAGACGTTTTATCAGTCGCTAGAGAGTTTGAGCAACGAGCTGTCTCCGCCGTTTGTGGCTGATAGTCTGCCGCTGGCCCTACAGTTTGCCCTAAAAGACTGGCAGAGATCGCACCCCAACCTTGAGCTGCAGCTCGATCTGCCCACTGATTGGCCCCATAACTCGCCCAATAAAAATCAAATCGTCCTCTCTATCTTGATAGAGCTGCTGACGTTACTGACGTCTGACGACAGCACCCGACAGTACCTCAAGCTCTCGCTGAGCCGTGAGTCAACCTTCCATAAATTAACCTTTCGCCTCAGCGGTAACGAGTCTCGAAGCGTGCACAGTCTGGCTAAGCTATCTGAGGTCAAACATCTTAAAGAGATAGTCCATAATTTAGCGGCTGGTCGATTAGAAATGATGCACAGCGGCTCGACCCTGCTGGGTCAGCTTTACTGGCGCGATGGGTGATTCCAAAAAACAAATTTAGGTAGATATCTATTCAACCGAGGAGATGACGTTAGCGATGGCCCAAACATTTGTTGTCGTAGATGACCATGACTCAGTCCTGGAGGGAACCTGTAGCGTCCTGCAAGGCCAGTATCCAGAGGGCAAGATTATCACAGCCAGCACCGCAGATAAGGTCGAAGCCATTGTCGAAGATGCCAAACCGGACCTGGTCATCATGGACCTGTCGATCCCAGAAACCCGGGGTGACCTGTCACAGACAGAGACGGGGTTACAACTCTTGAGGACGCTCCTCAAAACTTACCCTAGCTTAAACCTGGTTGTGCAAAGTGCCCATGTGCGATCGCTGGTCCGGCTCAAGCCGATGATTGACACCCACCAGGGTGGGTTTACCATCGCAGATAAAAGCCTGCCCAGGGCTGAGATGCTGATCAAAGTTGATTGGGCCTTAAAGGGCCTGCTCTATACCCCACCGGATATGCGAACCGGCTTAGAAGTCAAATCTGAATGGCTAGAAACCCTACGGCTGGCGTTTATTCAGGGGCTCACTGATAAAGCCATCTCAAAACAGATGCACGTTTCAGAACGCACCGTTCGCCACTATTGGACGCGGGTGCAGGACGCCCTCGGGGTTTACCCCGAAGAAGGGTTTAACATCCGCGTCCAAACCTATAACAAAGCGAGAGAGAAAGGTCTCCTGGATTAATCACGTTAATCGTTGCCGACACCATGAAAAATTGGCTAAAAAACTGGCGGATAGACTTTCTACCGGGGCTCTCCATCATTGGACTGATCATTCTGTCGAGGTCGCTCGGAATCCTTCAGCCTCTGGAGTGGAAAGCCTTTGATTTGGGCTTGAGATGGCGACCCGCGGAGCCGACTGACCAGCGGATTACCCTTGTCGGTATTAACGAAGAAGATATTCAAACGGCGCTGGACTACCCGATTTCGGACCGGGGGCTGGCGGCGTTGATCCAAATAGTGCAGGCGTATAATCCTCGCGTAGTCGGGATTGATATTTTCCGAGATAAACCGGTGGGTGAGGGGTATGGCGATCTAGAAACAACGCTTCAAGCCGCTGATAACATCATTGGGATTCACAAAATTAGCGATACGCCTGTCCAGGCACCGCCCATGCTGCCTGAGGCACAGGTCGGCTTTTCCGATGCCATTTTAGATGCGGATGGCTTTCTGCGGCGCAGCTTTTTGGCGGGGGCGGATGCTGACGACAATTATCGGTTTTCTCTGACGATACGGCTGGTAGCAAGGTATTTAGCCCCCGAGGGACTCAGGCTCGAAAATGGGATTCGAGATCCTGAGACCATGCGATTTGGACAGACCGAGATTCCGCGTTTCCAGCCCAACACCGGGGGCTATGTTCGCACAGATAATGGGGGCAACCAGGCTTTAATTAACTTTCGCTCGGGGACAGAACCGTTTACAGAGATCTCCTATAAGGCGCTGGTATCTGGGCAGATAGATCCCGAGTTGCTCCAAGATCGCGTGGTCCTGGTCGGCTATACAGCGGAGACGGTCAAAGACTTTGTCAGCTCAACCGCGATCGCAGGCAGCAACCCCAGCTTGATTCCGGGGGTAGAAGTCCAGGCCCATGC
>JBCCRZ010000395.1:0-5987 GCA_039200855.1 Cyanobacteria bacterium P01_D01_bin.44
CAGACGCAGCGCCTCGCGGATGGCATAGGTCATGTTGACCGGCGCGGTGTGGTGATACACTCGACCCTCGCCCCAGTAATTGCGCAGCATAGACATATCCAGGTACCAGTTCGCCACCTTGGTTTGACGCTTGTCCATTTTTGCCAGTGCCCGTTCCCCCATGGTGAAAGGCGAGCTACCGGGGGGGCAGCTCAGGCCCTTTTGGCTACAGCTATAGGCCAGGTCCACCTTCCACTCGTCTAAGAAAAGGGGAACGCCGCCCAGGCTGGTGACGGTGTCAATCAGCAGTAAGCAATCAAACTCACGGCAGAGATCACCCACCCCTTCTAGCGGCTGACGTGCCCCCGTGGAGGTTTCGGCATGGACCAGGGCTAAAATTTGTGGGCGATGCTGCTCCAGGGCAGCGCGCAGTTCTGGCAAGCCAAAAACCTCACCCCAGGGCTTGTTGATCGTGCTAACCTCGGCCCGATAGCGCCCGGCCATATCCACCAGACGATGACCAAAGTAGCCATTTACGCCTACCAGCACCTTATCCCCTGGCTCAACCACGTTCGCCAGGGTGGCCTCCATCGCCGCTGAGCCGGTACCGCTAATGGGCAGGGTCATCGGGTTGGCAGTTTGCCAGGCATAGCGCAGCATGGTTTGGACTTCGTCCATGAGGTCCAGGTAGGCTGGGTCCAGATGCCCAATGGGCTGTCGGTTCATGGCAGCGACCACCGCCGGGTTGGCGTTAGAGGGGCCAGGGCCTAGCAACAGCCTTTGTGGCACCGCAAGGGGCGGCAAAGATACCCGAAAGGTATTGTCAACCGCCGGTAGCGAAGGAGATAGAGTTATTGTCATAGCCAATTCAGTAGTTTCTGTTACTGCACAATTTTTTATTGTCTGATCGAATGGTTACTTTTTTAAGGGTATCCACTTGAGCCACGATGTTTTGGTGGGGTTAGGAGACAGGCGTCAGGCGTTAGGCGTTAGGCGTTAGAAGTCATATACAGATTGGGGTATGGAGGCTTAATTTTGGGTTTTGGATGCTGGATAGTGAGTTCTATACCCAGAGAGAATTTCCTGCTTCAAAGGGAGCATTCTCCTCAGAATGTCAGCAGTGGCTTACATTAAAAAAGCCTCCTTAGTTAAAGGGGTTAAATGTCGTGAAGGGCTTTTGATCTATGGTTTTGATGGATGTACTCAAGGCGGCGCTGATTGATTTTCCGGAGAAAGAATATCGGTGCGATCGCACCCTCAATCTTTACAAAACCCCCGCCGCTGAGGGTCTGGTCACCCAAGCCGCCACTGGTCGCCAGCTCAAAATCCTTGACATCAATAGCGAAGCCGCCCGCGTATGCCTCTGCGAAGACGACTACCCTGGCTGGCTCGTGGCGACCGATCTAGACGCCCTATCCCCTGCTGAGCAAGCGTATCAGGCCCCTTCTCTATCCGCAGCCCATATTCAAGCTCAGCTACCCCAGGTCATCCTTTTCACCCAGGCCGCCCTGGCTACCCCAAATGAATACCTCTGGGGCGGCACCGTCGCCCCCAACTACGATTGCTCTGGCCTGATGCAGGCAGCTTTTAACTCCGTCGGCATCCAGCTCCCCCGCGACGCCTATCAGCAAGCCAGCTTCGCTCAAAAAATTAACCGCGCCGACCTGCACCCCGGCGATTTAATCTTTTTTGGCAATGAAACAAAAATTACCCATGTTGCGCTCTACCTTGGCAACAGTCAATACATCCACAGCTCCGGCAAAAACCAGGGCCGCAACGGCATCGGCATTGACTCGATCACAGACCTGAGCCATCCCGTCAGCCAGACATACCACGCCCAGATCAAAAGCTACGGTCGCATCACCCAAAGCTACATCCCTCGAGCACACCCCGTCGCCGCCCAGTAAAGCCGCAACCCCAAGAAATTAAAACTTCCATGATGTCAGCCCCCCAGACCTATCAGGGCAATCTGATGATTGATATCTTGTACAAGGGGAAAGGGGAAATGTACTAGCGCAGTTCCACAACACCGAAACGTGGGGCAACCACAAGGGATTGCCCTTAACGGATTGGCCCAATCCAAAATCCAAAATCTAAAATTCCCTCTGCCCCTCTGCCCCTCTGCTCCTGGGCAAGGTGACCTTGGCCCCTACGGTTCTTACCACCCACTACCCTCTACCCACCACCCTCTACCCCTACCATGCCCAAAGTCTCCATCTGCATCCCCACCTACAACCGCGCTCACATTTTGCCCTACGCCGTTGAGAGTGTGTTGGCCCAGACCTATGGCGACTTTGAGCTACTGATCTGTGATGATGCGTCCCCTGACAACACCGCCGAGGTCGTCAAACAGTGGACCGATCCGCGAGTGCGCTACATCCGTCACCCGCAGAATATTAAACGCAGCCGCAATATGCGCTCTGGGTTTGAGGCAGCTCAAGGGGAGTATTTCATCAAATTTGACGATGATGACGCCGTCACCCCGACTTTTCTAGAAAATACCGTGGCGGCGCTCGATGAGAACCCCGATGTGGATTTTGTCTGCACCGACCACTGGGTAATCAACGCCCGCAACGAGCGAGACGCAGCCGCAACCGATGCCAACTCTGCCAAATGGGGCAAAGATCGGCTGGGGAAGGGAGTGATTGATGATCTATTAAATGAAACCTTTGTCCACCAGAGCTTACAGGTAGGCTCCACCTTGTTTCGCAAAGCCTGTCTGAGCGAAGCTGACTTTATGCGCTTTGAGGCCGACGGCTGCGAAGACTTTGATCTGTTGGTGCGCCTCGCCATTCTGGGCAAGACCGGCTATTTTATCCCCGAGCGACTGATGGAATATCGCTTTCATGGCGGACAGACCAGCCTCAAACAAGACATTCACTTTCTCTCGGCTAAACTCTTTTGCCTCGGCAGCTATGACTTCAAAGACCGGCCCGATCTAGAGCGCCAACGCCTCTCAAAAATGGCGGGGCTCAAACAGGTACTGGCCCTGCGCCTAATTGAGAAAGGCGAATCTGACCGGGGCCGACAGCTGCTCTCAGAAATCGGCACAGCCTCCTCAAAGACGAAGGTCGGGATGGTGCTATCTTATTTACCCATCTGGGTGCGCAAGCTGGTATTTGCAGGCTTCCGCCAGGTCAGAACCCAGGACTATAGCGAACGTGTCCGCAACGCAACCGGGTAGATGAGCCGTCAAAACCTGATTTTGCCAGGATTACTCGCCGCCAGTCTGGTGGTCATGCTGATCGAATGGGGGGTATCACGTCAGTCTGCGATGAAAATAGCTGCCCAGCCTGTAGCCTCTGAACCGGAACTCCTTTCCCTGCCGACTGATCTGCTGCCAGAGACTTATGAGGTAGCGAATGCGACGGTTCGTATGCTGACGATTCCCCAAAACTACACCGTGTCGGTAGCGGTCAGCGATCAGCTGCAAACGGTGGAAGCTTTTGCAGAACAGACAGATGCTATAGCCGTCCTTAACGCTGGATTCTTTGATCCTCAAAACGGCCAAACCACTTCTCATATCCTGATCAACGGCAAAACTGTGGCAGACCCCACCGAGAACGAGCGCCTGGTGGGCAATCCTGATCTCGCCCCCTATCTCGAGCAGATTCTAAACCGTTCCGAATTTCGCCGCTACGACTGCGCGGGGACGTCTCGCTACGACATTACCTTGCACACTGAACCCATCCCCGATGATTGCACTCTGGTAGATGCGATCGGTGCCGGACCTCAGCTACTGCCGGAGAATACGGCCTATGCCGAGGGCTTCATTGACTACGCCGACGGTGCCCTGAGCCGCGACGCCATCGGCAGCGAGTCTCGCAATGCCCGCACCGCTGTGGGTATCAAAGCAGACGGCAGCGTGATGTGGTTTGTCGTGGCCCAAACCCCAGGTATAGACACCGGCATGACCCTGGACGAACTCGCAGAGTTTATGCAGCGCTGGGGCGTCGAAAAGGCCCTCAACCTGGATGGGGGAAGCTCGTCATCGATGGTGTTTGAAGGCACTGCCTACTACGGTCGCCTCGATGCCGAGGGCAATGCGGTAGAGCGTCCGGTGAAGTCAGTATTGACGATTTTAGACCCAGAATAAGAGGCATTTCGAGGAACTGTCGGTGCAACTCGGGGAACAGGGAACACACTTGTGTCTATTTCAAACCGATCATCGAGAAGATCTCGGGAAGATCTTGGGCTATTTGTCTAGCAGCTATTCATTTGGCATCTGGTTACATCTAGCGACTATTCGTCTGGCTGTGCTTCGTCGGACTGAGTAGCATTAAATTCTCGAATTCTCACTGCCGCTTCTTCAAAAAACTCCAGGGGTGCGCCACCGGGGACCAGGATATCATTCATCAAAAAGGTGGGGGTGCCCCCGATCTGGAGGTCCTGCGCCAGCTCTAGATCGGCCTCAACCGCAGCGGCGGCCTCAGCACTGTTGCGATCGCGATTAAACTGCTCCACATCCAACCCAATTTGCTCAGCCAGCTCAACATAATAATCTTCGCCCAGGCGGTCTTGGTAGGCAAAGAGCCCATCGTGGTAAAGCCAAAACTGATCCTGCTGTTGCGCCGCCCAGGTGGCTTTAGCCGACGGCGTCGCCTCTGGGTGGATGCGATTGAGGGGAAAGTGCTTGTACACATAAAGCACATCTTCACGCCCATCCATAAAGGTTTTCATATCGGCGGATGCGACGGCACAGTAAGAGCATTGAAAATCAGAAAACTTAAACAGCACCACCTCAGCATCGGGTGAGCCTTTGGTGGGTGAGTCCCCAATCAGCTCTGCCCGAGATTTCTTGCTAATCACAGAGGCAATATGTTGCTGCCGGGCCTCCCACTCAGCCCGGGCATCTGCCTCCGCCGATTCAGACACCTCCGGGCTAGCGCCAGACGCATCCGCTGCCTCGGGCGGAGCCGCCCCCTGAGAGCAGCCCAGTAAACTCAGGCAGAGCACCGTCATCAAACTAGCGAAGCGGGTTTTGGATAGGATTGCTTTCATATCAAGGGCAGCGCAATAGGGTACAGCGACCTAGTTTAGCGTATCTAAAATCTCGCTTGTTTGCGATCGCACACCTCCAAATACACCAGCAGCGCATTAATATCCGCCGGGTTGACGCCACCAATACGCGTTGCCTGCCCCACCGTCAGTGGCTTGATCGCATTCAATTTCTCCCGCGACTCCTTAGAGAGGGTGTTAATGGTCATGTAGTCGAGATCCTGGGGCAGCGATCGGTTGGTCTGTTTTGAGACCTGCTCAATCTGCTTAACCTGCCGTTGGATATAGCCGGAATACTTAATGTCAATCTCGGCTCCCTCTTTCTCTGCCTGTGCCAGATCAGGGTTATCCAAACCATAGTGTTCCAGACTGGCATAGTGAAAACCAGGCCGTCGCAACAAATCTGCCAGGGTAATGGCATCTTTAATCCGCTGTCCTGTATCCATCATAATCTTTTGTCCAGAGGGCTCATGGGCCTTCACACGAGTCTCGTGCAATCTCTCTTTCTCAGCGGCAATTTTCTCTTGTTTGCGGGTATATAGCGCCCAGCGGCGATCGTCAATCAGACCAATCTCTCGACCCAGGGGCGTCAACCGCTGATCGGCATTGTCAGAACGCAAAATCAGACGATATTCCGAACGTGAAGTGAGCATTCGATAGGGCTCTCTCAGATCTTTGGTGCACAGATCGTCAATCAGTGTGCCAATATAGCTTCCCTCCCGTGGGAAGATAATCATCTCTTCTCCCCTTACGAATCGCACCGCATTCACCCCCGCCACAAACCCTTGGGCGGCTGCTTCTTCGTAGCCGGTGGTGCCGTTGATTTGCCCCGCACAAAACAATCCCTCTACCTTTTTGGTCATCAGGGTGGGATAGCACTGGGTCGCGGGGAGAAAGTCATACTCCACCGCATAGGCCGGTCGCAGCATATCACAGTGCTCTAGCCCCGGCAGGCTGCGCAACATCGCCAGCTGGATTTTCTCCGGTAGCCCCGTTGAAAAGCCCTGCAC
>JBCCRZ010000396.1:0-5971 GCA_039200855.1 Cyanobacteria bacterium P01_D01_bin.44
CGCGCGCCCCACAATTACGCTCATGGCGTATTCTAAGTAAGACCGGGACATTTCGTTCCGTAGGTCGGTGGGGATGATGGTCATAGGGGGAAAAGCTCCAAAATCGCCGCAAATCAGCCAGCTTGGGTTAAGTCGAATCGTTCACCGCAGTGAAGGCTAATTGCTCAAAAAGTACGCGAAAGTATTGATCATTTTACCATGCTTTCCAGGTTCCTGAAGGGGGCGCTATGCTGAAAGAACAGACGTTCAACACCGCTGCTACGGAGCGGTTCAGCTGATGGCTTCTGAGCTGACTGTTATCTATTCCGACGCCTTTCTAGAGCACGATACTGGTACCCTGCATCCAGAAAATTCGGGGCGACTAGTGGCGATCGCTCAGGCCCTCAAAGCCACCCCATTCGCTGCTCGACTGCGGTGGCAAACGCCAACCACGCTAGGCGATCACGACCCCTTACCCCTGATCAGCCAACTGCATCACGAGCCATATATTGTGGCCCTGCAGGATTTAGCCGCTGCCGGGGGTGGACGCCTTGATCCGGATACGACGGTGTCGACCAAAAGCTTTGAGGTGGCGCTCTTGGCGGTGAACGCCTGGCTCGACGGCGTGGACTGTGTATTGCAGCAGCGGCAATCGGCGTTTGTGCTGTCGCGCCCGCCGGGTCACCATGCGGTCAGCGATCGCGGCATGGGCTTCTGCTTTTTTGGCAATGCGGCGATCGCGGCCCAGTACGCCCTTACGCAGCCTGGTATCCAGCGTGTCGCGATTCTTGACTGGGATGTTCACCACGGCAACGGCACCCAAGCCCTAGTCGAAAGCAACCCGAACATTGCCTATTGTTCGCTGCACCAGTCTCCGGCCTACCCCGGTACGGGCTTGGCCAGTGAAACCGGATTTCACAACAACGTGCTGAATATTCCCCTGTCGCCAGGAAGCACGCTGGTTGACTATCAGCCGCAGTTTGAACACGCAGTCATACCGTTTATCAAAAACTTTGACCCCGATCTGCTGATTATCAGTGCCGGTTATGACGCTAACCACGCCGACCCGCTGGCAAGCATCTCCCTTCAACCGGCGGATTATGCGCTCTTTACTCGCGCCTGTCTGGACGTACAGCCACACGTGCTGTTTGGGCTGGAGGGCGGCTATGACTACGATGCCCTGGCGCAATCAGTTGTGGAAACAATCGCGGTCTGCCTCAATGCCCAATTAGCTAGAGCAAGTGTCTCGAGCAGTGACTACGATTGGCATAACCTATGAGCGTCAGTGTCATTGGATGCAGTGAGAAACCCATTGCCGGGAGCGATCGCGCTACCAAGTCCCGGCTTGATAGATACTGCGGAAAGCGATTGCTCTCAACCCATCACGTTGGCACTAGAACAATAATTTAGGCTTACGGGAGTGGCGGAATGTAGTTTATTCTTTCAGGTCACGATGCTGAAGGGTCCTGAAATGTGAAAGCTGTCCTTAACTACCCTCACTTTGTCGTTGGCTTATCCAAAAGGGTCATCGCACTTTCCACTCGCCTGATTCTCGAAGAATACGCTCATACAATACGTTGCTGACTCGGAAACCTGCTGCCTCAATCAGATCTTCCAGCAAAGGTTGGATCGCCGTGAGAAGACCTTGTTCTTTTGCATTAACTAAAATGCCTAAGATGCCTGTGATCTTGAGTGTATATTCTTCCGCAATTCGTCTACCAAGCGATTCATCAATCAGCAAACGGTCAGCCTCAATCTCGACAGCTAGTGCAATGGCTTCCGTTTCTCCAAGATCTAGAGGTTAGTTCAGGGTTTGAATGAATGCGGTATTACTGGGCTTCCGGATTTCCAGAAATCCAGCTTTGAGACAGGCATCAATAGCAGGCTGAATCGTTGGAAAGCAGACTAGTTCTGTGTGAACTGCAGGCGGGATCAGGATTTGAGGATAGATCTGTTGCAGAAGGTTGAGCTGACCGATCGCAGCCAGATTGCTGAGCGGCAAAGTATTACTGACAACTCGCATTACCACCCTTCTTGACGCAGGCTGTTTAAATCTTGCTCAAAGTCTTCGACATCGTAGTGAATGTTGATGCCACGATTGGCAATCAGTTGTTGAAATTCGAGTTGATGAAGTCTGGCAATTTGGCTAGCGGTGCCAAGAGTGATGCGTTTTTGCTGAAAGAGAGCAACGGCCAGTTCTGTCCGTAGATCGGTTTCTGAGAGGGAAAGGTCGTCAGGCAGGTTTAGGGTGATTTGCATGGCCGAAGCTTAAGCAGCAGGGGTGCTTTCATTATGGAAGATGAGTTAGGCAAACGATCACCCTCTCCCATTGCCCTCAACCCATCGCGTCGGAGCGATCACAGGAATATAAGTGGAATCAATATGAAGGTTGGGTTTCCTGGCGTTAGTTTCGATTGGTGGGGAGGGACAATTTCCATCAGAAATCATCGCGATTGAACTGGTGAGAATAGGAAGTGAACGGGCTTCTAACGTTGCAAAATAGTGCTTTTTAGCTACAATTCTGCAAAAGCTTTCTCTAATCTAATCAAAACAACCACAATCAGCGTATGAACAACAGCAGTTTTATTTCAATCTATCAAGAGCCCGCTAAACAACAAAGATACTCTTCTGAATTCAATCAGCCAGATCTCGGTACGCAAACAAAAACTGATTCAAGGGAACAATCTGATCAAGATCCTCAAAATCTAGGAACTAAAACCAGTACACAAACTAGAGAAAATGATGATGCAGACATCTCTTGCTACGTTAGCTTCTCTATAATTCCTCGAGATTTATAGCTTGGAAATCATGATACTAATATTCTCTAGTTCATGTGACGCAACTGCAGATTACATGGTATCTAAGTTGAAGCAGGATGAAATTAGATATTTCAGGCTAGATACCGATCATTTAATTGATAATGCTACTTTACTTTACAAAAACGGTGATTTTTTACTTGACATATGTGATCAAACATTGAGGCCACAAGAAATTGAAGCTGTATGGTATCGGAGACCTAGAACATTAACTTCGGAACGAGGTAAATTCTTTGAGAAGGGTGTACGCGACCATACTATTAGTGAGTGGAGCGCTGCAATTGAAGGTTTTTTGGCACACGTACCAGTTGAGTTCTGGATCAACCATCCTAGTAACAATGCTTTAGCTATGCTTAAGCTGGAACAACTGAGCCGGGCGAGAAAGATAGGGCTCAATGTTCCAAAGACCTTGCTTACACAATGTTTTCAAGAAGCAATGGTTTTTTGGAAAGACTGTGGGGGAAGTTTAGTTGTAAAACCGATATCACATGGATACATAGAAAGGCACGATCCTGATAGCGATACACTGATTTTTACTAATGAGGTTATGCTGAATCAGCTTGTCGAGAATCAAGATTTTTTATCTTTATGCCCAACCTTATTTCAAATAAAAGTAGAAAAAGCCTTTGATGTAAGAATTAATGTCATAGACAGCAAGGTTATTTCTGTTGGAATCCATGCATCCAAAGAAGATGAATTACAAGCGGTTGATATACGACGAAATAATATGAAGAATGTTAGATACGAACCCATTGAGTTGCCAAAATCTGTGAAGGAGAAAATATTAAAACTATGTCGCTCCTACAAATTAAGGTTTGCGTCTGTTGACATGGCTTTAACAAAAGACTCTAATTGGATATTTTTTGAAATTAATCCAAATGGTCAATGGGCCTGGTTAGACCTTGAAGGTGTAACAGATATAGCAAGTTCCTTAATAAATTCCATGAGAGTCAAGCCAAATTAAAATCTAAAACATGAGCCTATCAGTTCTCCTCACATGGCTGCTAATGAGACTTTCTTTGATTGACTGTTCTGTTGGGGAAGTCAGAAAAAGACAATATAATTCTGAAAGTGAGGTAGTCTTAATTCCTGAAGAAATACATGTGTGTGATAAAAAGATTGATTTCCTGAAAGACTAAGAACAATGAAGTCAAAGATCGCCGAGATAAAATAGATACAAAGGCAAGAATCTTATTGACTTTAACCTCCTTATTATTGGGTTTGATTTCCAGTGCCACTAGTGTCACATCAGCAAGATCTATAGGAATATGGTCTATACTCCCTCTTGCTTTTTTATTTCTGACTATATTTTTACTGGCTATTTATTTTGGCATTGATCGAATTCAAACCACTGATTATAGTTATGTATTATCCGACTCAAGCAAAAATTCAGTCAAACGAGCTTATTGTAATGATTTGATCAGAACACAAATTTTTAATGAAAAGGTTACAGACTTCATGATTGACCTTTATCGTTCTGCATTACGATATTTTTCTCTGGCAATGCTTCTTCTGATGTTCTTTGGGATTGGGAATATTGCATCTTCCGATGATTTTTTTGTAGCAAAAAAGAATGAGATAAAGGTCTATATGACGCATGAACTTTCTAGCCTGAAAGAATTATTTAAAGAAGATGGTTTGACTGATTCAAAGCAAAATTCACAAGTCTAGTCATTATTGTTTAGATCGGCCATAGTGCACGACTGCTTCTCCAGAATAAAAGCTGTGGATACTCGTTCAAAAATTGAACAAGGGGAGAGATGGCACCTTTTCATCAACAAATCGATCAATACGCTTGTCCGCTGACAGGACTTCTTGTACTATCTGCTGCACGGGGAATGATTCTAGGCGGGGAAGCGAGAGGGTGGAGCCTCTCAAATCCCCTGATCATCCCAACTTAGACCAGGTAAGTCGAGATGACTGGGATCATCGTACCCACGATCTTGCCCTTACCGCTTCAAATAGGGAGCTGGATAGTTCCCCGTTTTCCTTAACGTGAAAACGGAGAGACCCGTCATGTGTCAACCTTCCACCGGGGCAGTGCAATCTGCTCCCCAGTTCAACTTGCCCACCTTTAACCAGGAGTGTGTGCGCCATATCCTGCTAGGCGACTACGGCGCGATCATCGACGCCATCAACCGCATGGCCGTCCTCGGCTATTGTGAGCGCATCGCCTGGAGCCAACCTCTGCCCACCGGGCGCAATGGCGAATTCATCAGCGTCATGACCCGCAAGCGCACGATTCCTTAACAGCTAGGTCTTATGGCCTGCTTGCTTGAGCCAGCATGTGGGCCATGCAAGTCAAAGGGATGACAAATTTCATCCATCTCCTGGATGACGGCCCCTGCGATTGATGGGATTCTACGGGTGCTCAGCTAGGGCGCATCATCAATTAATACCATTTCTCCGGAATAGCACTACAGATCGGAATGGAGAGCCTTGGGAGCAAGGGGCCGGGGAACAGGATGTGTAGCCAGAGTTTGGAGAATCTGTATAAATCCAGAATGCTTGCTGCATCGGCATTACCGCGCCCGGCTCCGCAAAACCCGCTAGGGGATCAAGTCCTATCAGTATAAGGATTTGAGCGTCAAATGATGACAGCCCCTAGTCGCTGCCGCCCCAAGTCCAGCGGGGATTGCCGTCGCGCAGGCCGCCGAAGATCAGCGTTGACGTGAAGCCGTTGGCGTCAGGAATGCCGGTCATGTTCAGGGTAGCCATGACTTGACCGTTGCCCAGCTGCACTTGCAGGTAGGAATGCCGTTCGTAAGCCTCGCCGTCAATGCGATCGATGATGGCTGTGCCCTGGCAGTCGCGGAATTGGGGTTTGAGGGTGGCAACCCAAGTGGTGCTGAAGGTGTTGGAACTGGCGACTCGGACGTTGGTGGCGATATCCCGCAGCTTGATCATGCCGTCTTGGGAAAAGCTGCCTTCGGTATACGGACGGGCAGTTTCGTGGGCGATGAGTTGAGTGGGGCAGGTGCCTTCATTCCTTAAGGTTGGCAGCACTTCCAGTTCGATGGTGGTGGCAAAGACAGTGGCGCCAAGGCTGCTCAAGAGGCTCAACGGCAAGCTCCACAGGAGCGATCGCCGCATCTGGATTGACTTCATAATGACTAGTCTATAAAGAACTATTTCTGGTGCTTGAAAGGTATTTGGCACCTGCATAAGTCAACACC
>JBCCRZ010000397.1:0-5970 GCA_039200855.1 Cyanobacteria bacterium P01_D01_bin.44
CACCAACCCTAACAAATACCAGCAAAACACTCAGGTGCTTGCAACCCAATAATGTCACTCTTTAACCTGGTGTAAACCCTCAGCATAGAACTGTTGTAAAGCCTGCTGATAGCTATTCACTAAGGGTTGCAAACTATAGACGTGCTGTGCCTGAGACTTCAATATCCCCTGCACCTCTGCCTTGATTGCCGCCTCATCTACCCCCAACACTTGGCCTTTCTCAACCACCGGCTGCCCCGCCACCCATAGCCCTTCAACATACTGATGGCTCCCCCGCGCCAGCACCACTTCAGCAACGCTACAAGCATCGGGGATCACATCCTGGGTCATGGCGGCATAATTGAGCAGGGTAAAATCAGCGGGTTCGCCAGGTCTGAGCAAGCCGCCGGGTTGGTTGGTGACGGCAGTAACTCCGTGTCGATGGGCGGCGAACATCTCGGCTGGTGTAATCTCTGAGTGAACACCGGGTTTGGCATGGATATTGTAGTTAAGCCGCAGTTCTTCGAAGGCGTCGGCATTGTTGTTAAGCGACATGCCATCCAGGCCAAAGGCGACAGCCACTCCTGCGTCTCGCATGGCGCGGTAGGCAGCAATCCCAGAGCGCAGCCGCAGGTTAGAGCTGGTGTTGACGGAGAGAATCACCCCCCGCTCTGCCAGTAAGGCCAGATCATCTGAGCTTAACCACACGCCGTGGGCCACCGTTAAGCGAGGGGAGAGCAAGCCAATGTCGTCCAAATATTGCAACAACCCCTGGGGATACTGGGCATCGGCCCATTCTCGCTGATATCGGGTTTCAAACAGATGGGTATGGATGCGCCGACCCGTCTCAGCAGAGGCGGCGGCAATGGCTTCTAACAGCTCATTGGAGCACCACTGCGGTCCCCAGGGACAATACTGAACCTGGACTAAACCCCCCTCGCATTCGTCTGCGATCGCGTGCACCCGCTCAATCTGCGCCTGGGGTGTCAGCGTCGGCGGGTCCCAAGTGGCGCGCACCCGCTCACGATCGGCGGCGGGCAATAGAGCCAGCAGCCGTTGCGGATCGCCATACACTAGCGCGTTGTGATCGCGCATCGGCACCGCCAGCGCCAGCCGCACCCCCACATCCCGAGCGGCCTGGCAGACCGCTTGAGTCTCGCTCAGCAGGTCACCCCCGGCGGTATTGTGGCAATGGACAGCAGCGCCTACCCCACTGCGAGCTACCCTGGCTAACTCCAGAGCCGTCAGGGCATACATCGACAGCTTGGGCTTTAGCTTCAGGGCCGGTAGCCAGAGTTCCAGGGCCTGATCTAGCGCGCCATAGCCAAAGGCATCTAATCCTCGACCATGATCGTGGGCATTGGCCAGAGCAGGCATCGCCAGTTGCCCGTGTTGTTCTTCCGTCAGGGCCGCATCGATGGGGGTTATCGCCTCAATCAAGCCATTCTTAACGGTGATTGAGGTAGGGCCAGTCGCAGGCAGCTCCCCCGGACAGGACAGCAGCTGACCAACTTTGAGCGTTTGGATAGTTGGTGGTGGGGTCATAACCCACCATTATGCCGCCGGGAGGGTGCGCTCGGCCAAGGGGGGTAAAAATTGGTCATCAAAAATCTGGTCGAGCTCAGGGGCGGTGCCCAGCTCAAACCCCTGCACCACCTGGTCAATGGTTTGCTTAAATCGAGAGGCATCCACCCCGCCAAAGCCGTTTGCCTCTACCTCTGGAGACAGAAACAGCGTATCAATGGCGATTTGTAAGCGCTCTCGCTCCAAGGGAATTTCGTAGAGATCATCATAGGTAGACATAATCTCTACGGCTTCGTCCGGGTTGCTGATTGTATCTTGAAGGCCCTTGGTCAGTGCCCGCAAAAAGGCTTTGGCCTGGTCCGGATTCTCTTCTAAGAAAGCGGCGGGGGCAATCACCGCGTTGCCGTAAAGGTCTAACCCAAAGTCGGCAAATCGATGAATGTCAAGCTGATCGGGGGGATAACCCTCCTTGTTGAGGTTGGGCAGGGCTGAGATGGTGTAGGGTGCGATCGCATCAATCTCTTTGGTCAGCAGAAGCGTTTGTTGCAGCTTAGGCTCAATCGCGGGCATGTCCACCTTAGTCAGCTCAAAACCGGATACCTGAGCAAACAGCGGCATCAAACGACGGGTTGCACTCCCAGAGGGAATCCCCAGCTTCTTCCCTTCCAGGAGTTGGGGTTCAGTAATGCCGGTCTCTGCCAGGGACATCACCGCCATGGGGGATTTGTTGTAATAAATTGCAATGGCCTTCACCGGGGTATCTGGATTTTTGACGTTGAACTCCATCAAGCTGTTGATGTCGCCAAACCCCATATCAAACGTCCCCGCGGCTACCTTAGAGATCGAGTCAGCCGAGCCAGAGCCTCGCTCAAAGCTGACATCCAGCCCTTCGTCTGCAAAATAGCCTTTCTCAATGGCCACCCCGATGGGGGCATGCACCCCCTGGATCGCCCAGTCTAAGGTGAACTTAATGGCAGTAGGCGTTGAGGCAGGGGCAGCAGCAGTCTCAGCGGTTGCAGTGTCTGGAGCAGCCTCTGTTTCAGACGTGTCCGCTGCGGGGGGAGTCGAGGTACATGCCTTTAAGAGAGCAGTCGCCCCCAAAGCGGCGGAGCCGTGGAGAAGAAACTTGCGCCGACTATGACGTCTCAACATGGGGCAACTCCTATGAAGGTAAAACAGGCAGATTAGTGGCTAAAACCCTTGTGGTAGGGATTGATGGAGATCTTATGTATAGTGTCTTACCTTAGAAGCTGCTGTAGCTCTTGTTACGGGCCGTTTGGCCGAATATCCTCAGAAACCGAGGCTAATCCCCTTCTCCTAGGGCTTCCCTTTAAAGCTGCAATCCCCGCCATTCCGAATTCTACATCTTGATCACCTGTCCCGAAGCCCAAAAGATCTGGTCAGGCTCTGGGGAGGTACCTGCATCTCGTCGGGGCTTCACCTTGTGCCAGCCCTGACGAGATTAGGATTAAACCTATTGCTGTGGAATCAAGACCGCATCAATTACATGGATAACACCGTTGGACGCAGTGATATCGGCTGTACTAACCGTGGCATCATTGACGGTTACCTGTTGGCCCAAACTTACGGCCAGAGTTTGTCCACCATGTTTAGTGCTCAAATCTCCTGACAAAAGCTGATCAGAAGTTAGGCTACCGCCAACAACATGGTAGGCAAGGACGCTATATAACAGCTCTCTATTTTCAGGCTGGTAGAGACTTTCGATGGTTCCCTCAGGTAAACGGCCAAAGGCATCATCTGTGGGGGCAAAGACCGTAAATTCTTTCCCATTAGAGCCATCAAACGCGCCTAACCAACCAGCATGGTCAAGCAAAGCCGTTAGAACATCAAAGGAATCGTTGGAGCCAGCAATCTCGGCAATGCTTTGATCACTGGTGCTTTGGGCCGTTGCGGGTAATGCGATGAATAAGCTGGCGAACGCGATACCAGCAATTTTAAGACATTGCGAAGTCAATCGAGGAAGGCGTGTCATAGTCTAGTGAATCTCCTACAAATATCGGGTTATGAGATCAGCTGCCGTAAGTCAAAGCTTTAGATGCCCCATCAGCATTCCATGGACGCAGATATTATTTTTGAGGTTGAGCTGAGTCTTTCTTGAATGCAGGCTTAAAATTATGAGAAATCGCTGAGAAAATCTATCTAACTTCGCTTTCACTCCTCTTATTTGTCGATTACTGCTTGTAATGCCGCTATACCTGCCATCCCCACTTCTACATCCTGCTCCCCAGTCCCAGAACCCACCCCCACAGCACCCACAACCTGCCCATCAATCACAATGGGGAGACCGCCTTTGAGGTTCGTCAACAATCCCCCTGTGGCCAGCGCGAGTTTAGTCTCCACATCAGCCGGGACACCCCCTGTGTTGACCCGGCTAGAGGCAGCAGTAATGGCTTTTTGGGTAGCTGATAGCTGACTGAGGACCTTGGCTCCATCCATGCGGATAAAGGCAAGCAGGTTACCACCGGTATCCACAACGGCAATACACTGGGGCACCCCCATCGCCTCGGCTGTTGCGATCGCACCCTCCAAAACAATCATCGCCGCCGCATGGGTCAGTTCTTGACTTTGTCTTAAATACATAGCTCTAAAATCCAAAATTACCCTATTCTGCTTCAACAATTGCCGCCACCAAATTACTCCCCGGTGCCCCCTGGTGCTCATTGCCCGCCGAGGCCAGAATCATCGGATCGCCCACCACAGAGGCCACCACTGCGTTGGCGACTGCCTTGGCAACAATCCCCGCATAGCCTGAGAGAAAATCACTGTGAATCGTGTGGCGGCGATCTCGCACCGCGCCGACAGCATCAGCTCCACAGTTAACAAACATTTGGACGATCCGTTGCTGTTGCTCAGGCATTAGCGGTTGGGATATTGCTATCCCAGCCTCAGATAGGGCCGTATAAATTCCCACCGTATCCAGCTGATCGGTCATAATCCCATGGCCGACCCGATAGCGACTGATGGACTGCTCAGTGTTACCCATCACCAAAATTCGGCAAGCAGATTGTTCTCCCCCGGCAGAGACCGATCCACGATTGGTAAAGAGAGTGCGATCTTGGTTAATCACGTTGTTACTGAGCTTTGTTTCAGGCACTTCCCCAAGTGCTAACGCGATACCCAGGGCGCTGGCCCCTTTTGAGAGAGAACTGGCTTGGCCCAGATGATTGCTCACCACCGACACCCCCCGCTGAGAGGCATCCTGTAAACGGGCTGGGGTCATAGCAGGGCACTTTACCTCAACACAGTGAATATTGGCCAAATCGGTGATGCCTGCATCGGCAACAGCGGCCTGCACTGCCGCTGCGACCAGCTTGATTTGAGTCAGGGTGCCGTATTCCTCAGGTTTTAGGACCCGTGTATTGGCGACCCCTATCGTCAGACGCGTCCCTGTAATTGTAGGGGAAGATTCAGGAAGCGCGTCTGGGAGGATGCGACGGGTAAATATGGTGTAATGGGGACTCATCAGCCCGCCGCAGAGCCCAATCATCATCATGGGAAGGCGATCAAACACGTCCTGATGTGAAATCTTGAGATACTCCGCCAGCAGCAGTTGAAAGCATAGAGACGTATACCCTCGAGCGTATCCGGTGCCCTCGGTTTGGGCAATAATGCCAACAATATCGGCGGCTTCAATCTGCTGGGTTTCTAACAACGTTTTGAGGCCACTCACGTCTTCTGGGGCGCTCATGGGTAAGCGGAACACGCCGACGTCGATCCTTTGGGGCATAGGGTCTCCTGAGTTTGGGGTAGAGAGTAGAGGGTGGAGGGTAGAGGGTAGAGGGTGGAGGGTAAGGTGGGGGAGATGGGGGAGATGGGGGAGATAGGAATCACGTTGATAATGGGATGCCTTGTTGGCAGAGGGGGCAGTTTTCGGGTGCGATCGCATCCATACCCGTCAGCGTCAAGAGTACTTTGGTTGGGCAGGCCAAATCAACTTCAAACAGTCCTTTAGTTGCGATCAGGCCAACGCTAATGGGGACTGCGCCTGCTGCTTGCACGATTTTGATCAGTTGTTTGGCAGTGCCGCCGGTGGTGGTGATGTCATCGACAATCAAAACCTGTTGTTGCGGGGTGAGGGTAAAACCGTCGATCAGGTGGTATTTGTGATCGGTTTGGCGTGCGATTGCCACCGTTGTTTTGAGGCGCTTAGCCGTTTCAAACGCCAGAATGCTCCCCGCCTCATTCGCCCCTAACACCACATCAATCGGGCCTGAAAACTGTTCTGCCATGGCATCAAACAAAAAATCAGCTGCCAGCGGATCCTCTAGCAGTTTGATACACCGAAAAAAACGACGGCTATGAAGACCGCTGGCGAGTATGAAATGCCCGATTTGCAGGGCTCCTGTGCGCTCGATCAAATCTTGAAAGCGAGTCTCCAGTGATTCGGCCATGCTCATCCCAAGCCCTCTAGACGATGTTCCTACAAAATACCATCAAGCAGACTAG
>JBCCRZ010000398.1:0-5953 GCA_039200855.1 Cyanobacteria bacterium P01_D01_bin.44
CGTCAGAGCTAATAAGCACTTCTACTTATTCCGTAGAAAACTGATCCCTCCGGTCTATTGTATTAACTTTTATACAAAAAAGTCTAAGGAATGATACAGAAAATTGCTTTTTTGTAATCCTCAAAAATAATTATGGGAAGTTCTATGGTTCACGCACAGAGGGCGATCCCAAAATCTAAAGAAAATATAAAATTACAGGCGGTCTTGACGCATTGATACTAGTACCGAGGTCCTTTTGCGCATTTAAGTTTGTCTATAAGTTTGTCACCCTTTAAGACAACGGCAGACCATCAAAGGCATTTTATCCGGAGAGATTTATGGCTACCAAGCCAGTCGCTGGGTGGCTTGGATCAAGTAAGGATGCCCCCACCAAAACAACAGCACAAAGGCTGCGATCCCCAGATAAGCAGGTCGCAAAAACTCTACTAACTTGAGGGTTTGACGCCCCTGCAAGATCGCTAAAAAAGGGATCACTGAAGTGCGCGCCTTAACCGCGTCAAAGGCGTCGCCATAGCGTGAGCCCCAGCGACGATCGCCATGCCATACGGCGAACAGGTGATGGGCAATCAAACCGGCTGAGGTAACCAACATAAAGGTTGTTCCCAGCCATAGGGTATGAGCCACACACCAGATTACCTGCCCCACCATCTGGGGGTGTCGGGTAATTCGAATGATGCCGGTTTCGTAAAGGTGAACTTCGGGTTTTTGGATGGCGGCGATTTCGAGCAGGTTAAACGTCGCCGGGTAGAGAAAGATAAACGAAATCGCTGATAGCCCCCACACCACCGCAGGTAGCCAGGACACCCCTTGCAGATTCCAAAGTTGCACACCGTCGTAGCGATGGTTGATGAAATAGATGATCAAAACCGTCGCCAGCGGGAGGCTCACCAGGGCAAATAAAATTCGATAGGCGCGGGGGCCGATCAGTTTTTCGCCTCTGGGGCGCAGGGCGGCCAGCCCACTGTGGGCGATCGCAAACCCCAACAGCATTGCCAAAATGATCAAATGGCTGGGCGTTAGCCAGGTGGCATCAGTCATAAATAGCGCTCAGACGTGTTTTTTTATTAATATCTCACAAGCCAAGCGCCCCCAACCGCCACCACGGCCCCAATTAGCGTGTTGATGATGTTGACGACATCGTGGGTGAGCCCTGGGATCTTGCCTTCGACGGTTGCGCCAATTAGGCTTTCGATGTTGGTGGCAATGAAAGCTGCGATCGCACAAATCAAAATCCCCACCGGCGCAATCAACCCAATCCCCCAGGCAAATGTCGCCAGCAAAATAGACCCCACAGCGCCTGCCAGGGTGCCCTCCAGGCTCACGGCCCCCTCGGTACCACGCGGTACCGGCTTCAGCGTGGTGATCAAAAATGTATGCTGCCCATAGGCTTTGCCAATCTCAGTGGCGGAGGTATCCGATAGTTTCGTTGCCAGACTTGCCACCAACCCTAGCACCAGCCAATCTACCCAGGCACTTGTGTCGTTGCCTGTGAGGGCGACCACCAGGACCAGCAGCGCGCAAACCGCCGCTACCAGGGCCGAGCCCCAAACATTGCCAGGTCCGCGCACGCCGCCCCGTGCCTCGGCAATCCCGGCGGCTTCTTTTTGGGCAAAGCCAACCTTTGTAACCGCTGTACCCACGGCAAAATAGGCCATGGTCACCGCAAAGGCTTGCCAGCCAACAGCCCCCCACAGCAAGACCCCCAGCACCCACGCATTGAGATAGCCCAGCGGCGTCAGCAGCTTTTTGGGCAGCAAAAATGCGATCGCCAGTAGGCCTGTATTGATGCCGACAGCAAATACCCAAGGCCCTGCATCATTAGCTAGCTCAAACACGCTTACCTCCCTGACCGTAGTCCGTGATCATCCTGCAAAATTGCCGTACTGAACGGTAACTTTAACTACCCTTTACATCTTCTTTCAAACAGGTTAAGTTGGGCCAGTGAAACCTCTTAATTGTTTCACGTTCATCTGCTCGTAGAAGCTGCCTGTTCAACAAAGGTTGAGTCATCAGTGCCGCCAGTATCAGTGCCGCCAGTAAAGTGTTGTCAGTAGATCAGGTTGTCAGTAGATAAGTCCGATTGATGGATGGGTCCATCAAAGTTCCCACAGTTTGTGTTCCGATGGCTGAGGGCGACTTTCCTCCCGTGATGGGGTACTCGAGACTTCATTAGCGTGATTTTCGTAACAATTTTTCTGAGGAACAGTTCCTCTAAAGTTCTTCTAATAAAAGTGCTGCTCAAGCAAGCCTTTAGCAGTCAAATCATCTAAGGCAGCAGTTGTTAAGTCAATAGTTGTCTCGATTTGTTTTGGCTGGCTTTAAGGCCTGGGTGCAGCCTGTTTTGTCATACCTGAAATCGTTCTCATTTTGTCTCATTTTGATTGTGTCAGGGACGCTCATCTACCTTAATTCACTGGTAATTTCTTTAGCAATTTACCAACGTTTTGAGGACATACCATGACAGCGAGTCTCTTGAATAAAATCAGCCTGCCCGAGCTACTTGGGGGCAACTCAAACAAAACTCAATTCAAAGATACGGGGGGCAGTCATACTAGCGCCAGCTGTGGTTGCCTAAGTTGCAACATCGCTGGAAAAGTCAGAGATGCTCGAAACACTTTTACAACCAGCGGGGGCGTCGGCCAGTTTAATGCGAGCTCGAGCAAGTGGGCCCAGTCTAGCCCCGGTAGCCCGGTTAACATCACCTATGCCTTTGACAACGATCTTTCTCTGAATGGCATCACTACGGCTACAGCCAAACAACTGTTCAAAAAAGCGCTGGGTGTCTGGGCCAAATATAGCCCCCTTAATTTTGTTGAGATTAAAGATCCAGGGAATGGACGTGATGTTGATATCCTGGCCCAAGACGACTTTATTGATGGTCGGGGCAATACCCTTGCGTTTGCTTTCTTTCCACGTTGGGGCGATATTACCTTTGACGATGGTGAACAGTGGAATGAAAGTCTCTTTTTAGAAACCGCTGTCCATGAAATTGGCCATAGTTTAGGTTTAGGTCATGAAGGGAGCCAGCCTGCGATCATGAACCCCAGCATCCAAAATCGATATCGCAATCAGTCAGAGCCCTTTTTGCTCGACGATGATATTGCGGGGATTCAGACGCTTTATGGCAAAGGCAGTGGGTCTGTCAAATCCTTGGGCGGTAACCCAACGCCTGCGCCCATGCCAACCCCGACCCCGACGCCGCCACCAACGCCTTCTCCCAATCCCAATCGGAATTTGGTTATCAATGGCAATTTTGAAAGAAACTCCATTGACCAGAACAACTTCGGGATCTTTAGCCAGATTCGGGGCTGGACGACCACTTTCGGCCGCGGCATTCAGCTGGATAAGCGCACCAATCAGTACGGCAAAGCTGCCAGGGGTAACACCTGGGTAGAGCTTGATAGTTTTGGCAATAGCGGCATGCGACAGCGTTTAAACACCCAGGCTGATCAGAACTATCGACTGTCGTTTCAATACACGCCTCGGGCGGGGATTGCAGCTGCTAGCAACGGTATTCAAGTCGTTTGGGACGGCAAGGTGCTGGATACGTTGACCGGGGCTGGTAATCAAAAAAACGATTGGAAGCGCTTTGACTATGTGGTTCGGGGTAGCAACGGTTCCGATACCAATTTAGAGTTTAGAGCAGTGGGCAGCAGTGACAACTTTGGCGGCTTTATTGATAATGTTGTTGTTCGTCAACAGGCTGTGAATAATGCAACAGACACACTTGTCGATACCCTGGGTAGCAGCTCACCTGGCTCGGCTCTGCCCTCCCAACTCCCCAACCATGAGCAACCTCTAATGGCATCCTGTGGTCAGACTGGCCTGCCCCCGTCCGCGTTAGATTCGCAAATGGCTTCGATGATTTAGCGATCGATCTAGCCGCTTAGCTCATCGCAACAGCAGACGCACTATCGGGGACACTGGCTTTGGGTTGGGGTCCCCATAGTTATACCTGAGGAACCGATCAGCCGACTAGAGCAAACTAGGCAATCGTCAAGAGCGCTGGGGAAACTGATTAATCTGGGCAGTGCCATAAAAAACCAAGCTTTGATTACGCAGCCGGATCTTATCTACTCGCAGTTGGGTCCCCTGGAGGGCAAATTTATCTAGATCAAGCAGTGAGTTAACGTGCTCAATAACGGCTTTGCCCAAAGCCACCGAGTTATCGTTGCCAGCATAGGAGACGTCCACAAATCGAATCCGAGTCCGGTCTTCGACCTCAAGTTGAGCGGTGATATCCAAATCCCAAGGTTTGAGCCGATCGCCGACAACTACCTTGGACTGGATTTGGAGAGACCCATCATTATTGAGGGTCATCTCAGTTTTTTGAAAATGCAGTGGCTGCTTTTGGTACTGCATCTGCTGAAGCTTGCCAACGACAAAAGGCGTATTGAACGAGGTGGTTAAATCGGCCTCAGTCAATACCACTCGCATGGTGGCCTGGGTGGGCTGCCGGAGCTGCACCTGACCCTTAAAAATAGCCCCAAAGTCGATTGAGACCGCCTGCACAAACAGCTCCATTGCATCAATGCGCAAGCCGTTATACATCAGCATGCCGCTGCCAATAAAATCAAAGCCGTCTAAGCTGCCCTGCAATAACTTAGACACAGGCTCAGCCCGCACAGTTGCTTCTAGCTTGCCAGTGCGCTTGAACAATGCGGCAATGGCAGTGGATACAGCCTTACTGACCAGTTGGTCGCCGCCTTGTCCCGTAAATGGTAAATTGCCCAGTACCAAGGATGTCATTCCCTAATGGCTAGCTGCATAAAAACGTCACACTCATTATGACCCATTTTTAAAGAATGTTAAGATTTGCTACGATATTATTCGCTTATGAGTCGTATTTACAAACACTTAGGAATTTAATCTCTGACTGAAACCGGGTGTCTCAAGTCCGCTACGGGTGTTTTGCTTGGCAGATAAACTGCATTCAGCTTTAAAAATCCAAGATCTATCTGAAATAAGACGCTGAAATAAAACGCAGTGGTCTGGAGGCTGTAGAGTTTAACTTTGATGAGTTTGGGCGATTATTGGTGATGACCCCTGCTACCTTAGCGTATTGGGGGGAAACCCGCTAAACAAAAACGACGGTGCGATTGCCATAAACCAGAATCCGATTTTGTAGGTGAAGTCGAACGGCTCGGGCAAGCACCATGCGCTCTAAATCTTTGCCCTTGCGAATCAAGTCAGAAACCTCATCACGATGGCTGATGTGGGCAACATCTTGTTCGATGATCGGCCCGGCATCTAAGTCTGAAGTGACATAGTGGGCCGTTGCCCCAATGATCTTAACGCCTCGCTCATGGGCGCGATGGTAGGGGTTTGCCCCCACAAATGCGGGTAAAAATGAATGATGGATGTTGATCACTTGAGAAAACTGATTGAGAAAATCAGGGCTGATGATTTGCATGTATTTGGCTAGGACTACCAGGTCAATCTTGTATTGCTGTAGCCACTCAAGCTGCTGTTGCTCTTGCTGTGCTTTGGTCTCAGGAGTGATCGGGCAATGGCGAAAATCAATGCCAAACTGCTCGGCGATGGGCTCAAGCTGGGGATGATTGCTGATAATCAAGGGGATCTCGGCAGAAAACTCCCCGGCCTGGTGACGCCAGAGGAGATCGAGCAGGCAGTGGTTTTGGCGACTGACCCAAATGGCAATGCGCGGTACGGCGTCAGAAAACTGAAGCTGCCAGGTGGCTTGCAGGGGCTTTGCGATCGCATCAAACGCCGGGCCAATTAATTCTTTGTTGAGATTAAACCCGGCTAGCTGCCACTCAATTCGAGATAGAAACAGCCCAGCAGTTTCGTCACGATGCTGATCGGCGTGGACGATATTGCCCCCGTTGGCGTAGATAAAGTTCGCAATTTTGGCCACTAACCCTTGCTGGTCGGGGCAGGAGATGAGGAGGGTGGCGGTGGGGGCGGTGGGCATGGGGTGGGGAGGTGGGGA
>JBCCRZ010000399.1:0-5948 GCA_039200855.1 Cyanobacteria bacterium P01_D01_bin.44
TGGAATCAACACTCCCGTTGAGCCCGCGACCGGTTCCACAATCACCGCCGCAATATTGGACGCATCGTGCAGCGCGACCAGGCGGTCTAGCTCATCTGCCAGGTGGGCTCCCCACGCGGGTTGTTGATAGCTAAACGCCTGTTCAGCCAGGTTGTGGGTGTGGGGCAGGTGATCGATACCGTTCAATAGACTGCCAAAAAGCTTGCGATTGCCGCCAATGCCGCCAACTGAAATACCGCCAAATCCGACCCCGTGATAGCCCCGCTCGCGGCCAATGAGGCGTTGCCGGGTGCCCTCGCCGCGAACGCGATGATAGGCGATCGCGACTTTCAGCGCCGTATCGACGGCTTCGGAGCCCGAGTTGGCAAAAAAGACCCGGTTCAAGTCTCCCGGCGCCAGTTGAGCCAGGCGATTAGCAAGCTGAAACGGTGCCGGATGCCCCATTTGAAACGTGGGGGCATAATCCATGGTGGCGGCCTGAGCCTGAATGGCCTCGACAATTTTGGGGCGGCAGTGTCCCGCATTGACACACCACAGTCCTGCTGTGCCATCCAGGATTTGTCGACCGTCCTCACTGGTGTAGTGCATGTCTTGGGCCGCCACCATCAACCGAGGCTGAGTCTTAAATTGGCGATTGGCCGTAAACGGCATCCAAAAGGCATCCAACTTGGTAGATACGGTGGCGGGTGTAGGGGGCAAAGATGAAGATGTCAGCGGCGGCATGGCGATACTATTCAAGGGCTATAGGTCTGCTTATATTAATGGGAACTGCCTCCTCACGATTGTTCCATTGCCAACAAGAAATGTTTGAGGGGCGATCGCTCGTCAATGATTTGTCCGAGCTGCCTAAATTGCTGAATTTACTCTACTGCAGCGGATTCGATGCCGCATTCTGCGATCGCTGGCGGTTTGGTTAAGCTCAAAACATTTTGGCAACCCTGCCGCCGCTAGTATCAAATCAATTATGAAGATAAAAACCTGAATTTTCGGTTTTAAAGCGTCATTCGCCCCCACGGTGATTGGGTGAGTTGACCTTTCTAAGTGTCTGTGTGCAATGCCCCCAACTGTTTTAGTCGTACAAAATACTGCCCTCGATCCGGCTGGAGTGCTCGGCGATGAATTAACGAACTGTGGGGCTCAGCTAGTCATTTGGTCACCCGATGAGCAACCTGTTCCCCCAGCCGGAGACTATGCCGGTCTCGTCATCATGGGTGGCCCCATGGGAGCTTACGACGATGCGCAGTTTCCTCACCTGCAACAAACGGTAGACCTGATTCAGCAGTTTGATCAGGAAGATAAGCCCGTTTTGGGCGTGTGTTTGGGGGCTCAACTGGTTGCCCGGGCTTTTGGCAGTCGGGTGTATCCCCACAGCACCCCAGAGATTGGATTCACCCCCGTCACCGTCGCTGATGTGACCGCTCAAGAACCCTGGCTTACAGACTGTTCGGCCGACCTGCAGATGATGCAGTGGCACTTCGACACGTTTGATTTGCCAGAGTCGGCAACCTTGCTAATGGCAAACGAAACGTGCCGGCATCAAGCTTTTCGCATCGGCACCAAGATTTATGGCTTTCAATTTCATCTCGAAGTCACGGCTGAAATTATTGCGGGATGGCAAGCGATGGAAAGTGAGTGGATTCAGGCTAACTATCCCGATTTAGGCCCACAGTTTCAGCGTCAAATACAGGCCTACGGTGCTCAGTCAGCGATGTTTGCTCGCCAGGTGGCACAGGCTTGGTTTGCCCTACTCTCGACCCCGGCAGCTTTGTCGGCTTAAAGCTTTTTCCCTCTATTTCAAAGCTCATCTACGCGCCCATGTACCCAGATCTCCAGCCCCTCTCGCCCGAACTCACGGCTCTGCAAACCTCCTTGCAAGAACAAGGGGTGAAATATGCGATGGCCAGCTTTGTGGATATTCACGGCATGTGTAAGGGCAAAGTGGTGCCCCTAAGTCATTTTGACCGCATGATACAGGGCTCCGAGCTGTTTACTGGCGCTGCTCTCGATGGGGTGCCGCAGGAAATCAATGATGATGAAGTGGGCACCCTGCCCGATCCGGCCAGTGCCACCGTGCTGCCCTGGAACTCCGAAATTGTCTGGTTTGCCAGTGATCTTCACCTTCACGGTCAGCCCTTTGAAGCCTGCTGCCGCACGATTTTGAAAAATACGCTGAAACAGGCAGCGGCTATGGGCTATGGCTTCAACCTGGGCATTGAAACCGAATTTTTTATTTTCCAGGAAACCGACGCTGGATTTGCGCCGGTCAGCGATCGCGACACCCTGCCCAAGGCCGCCTATGCCTTGCCTACCGTGCTCGACAATTACAAAATTCTAGACGCTATCGTCAGTGCTATGAATGGCCTGGGTTGGGACGTCTATTCCTTTGACCATGAAGATGCCCAAGGCCAGTTTGAGACGGACTTTACTTACTGCGATGCCTTAACGATGGCCGATCGCCTGACGTTCTTCCGATTCATGGTGAAGGAACTGGCGCGGGAACAGGGCTATTTCGCCAGCTTTATGCCGAAACCCTACGCCAACCAGACGGGCAGCGGTGCCCATTACAACATGTCTCTGGCTGATTTGGAGACCGGACAAAATCTTTTTGAGGATCCTGATGATGCCTGTGGACTCTCAAAGCTGGGCTATCAGTTTATTGCCGGCGTCCTCAAACATGCCAAAGCGATCGTGGCGGTGACCTGTCCCACGGTCAACAGCTATAAACGCCTGGTTCGCCAAGGCAGCATGTCGGGCTTTACCTGGGCGCCAGTCTACGTCTGCTACGGCAACAACAACCGCACCAATATGCTGCGCATCCCCATGGGCGGCGGCCGAGTCGAATGCCGGGCGGCCGACATCTCCACCAATCTGTACTTAGGGGCCGCCATGATCTTGGCAGCGGGCTTAGAAGGCATTCGTGACGGGCTCGACCCGGGTAAGCTTCGCCGAGAAAACATGTACACCTATTCCTTAGAGGAACTGCAGGTGATGGACGTTGAGACATTGCCCAGAACGCTGGGAGAAGCGATCGCGGCCTTTGCCGCCGATCCCCTCAGCAAGGCCGTCATGGGGCCGTTAATGTACAAAGCCTACGTAGACTTCAAAACTCAGGAATGGGAGGAGTACCACTGCCACGTTTCCGACTGGGAAATCCAGCGCTACCTCAAATTCTTTTAGACAGGCTAATGCCAGCAATCCATCACGCTAATACATGAGGCTTGCCCCCATCCATTTACCAAACGATCCCCTTCCTTTACCCACTGCACTTATCCCCAAAGGAGTTACTTATGTCCTCTCGCGTTGCCATCATTGGGGCTGGCCCCTGTGGTCTTTCTCAACTCCACGCTTTCGAGCAGGCCCGCCTCAAAGGTGCCGAAATTCCCGAAATCGTCTGCTTTGAAAAACAGTCTGGCTGGGGGGGATTATGGAACTTTACCTGGCGCACAGGCTTGGATGAGCACGGCGAATCGGTGCACGGCAGCATGTATCGCTACCTGTGGTCGAATGGCCCCAAAGAATGCCTAGAATTTGCTGATTACACCTTTGACGAACACTTCGGCCAGCCAATTCCCTCGTTTCCGCCGCGAGAAGTGCTCTATGACTACATTACCGGCCGGGCTAAGAAAGAGAATCTAGAGCGCTACATTCACTTCAGCACCCCCGTACGCTATGTGGAATATATCGAAGCGACAGCCACTTTCCGGGTACGCGTCAAGGATCTGGTGGCCGACCAAGAACGGACTGAGGAGTTTGATGCCGTTATCGTCTGCACCGGTCATTTCTCAGTACCCTATATGCCGTACTTTGAGGGCCTCGATCGCTTTCCTGGCCGCATTCTTCACAGCCACGATTTCCGCGAGGCGCGGGAGTTTACTGGCCGAGATGTCTTGGTCGTCGGGGGCAGCTATTCAGCAGAAGACATTGCTCTGCAAAGCTACAAGTATGGGGCGCGATCGGTCACCATTAGCTATCGCACCGCTCCGATGGGCTTCGACTGGCCCGAGGGCATTACCGAAGTCCCCCTGCTTACCCATTTAGAAGATAAGGTGGCTCACTTTAAAGATGGGACCAGTAAAGCTGTAGATGCGATCGTCCTTTGTGTGGGGTATCAGCATCATTTCCCCTTCTTGGCAGACAATCTGCGCTTAAAAACCAATAACCGCCTCTATCCAGGTTCCCTCTACAAAGGTATATTTTGGGAGCCGAACCCGCAGCTGATGTATGTCGGCATGCAAGACCAGTTTTACACCTTTAGCATGTTTGACGTGCAGGCTTTCTACGCCCGCGATGTGGTGTTGGGCCGCATCTCCCTGCCGGATGCAGCGGCGATGGCTCAGGATATTGCGCTGTGGCAACAGCGAGAAGACGCGCTAAAGGATGCCTTTGAGCAGATTGATTATCAAAAAGACTACATCGTGGAGCTGGCCGACTGCGTAGACTATGCTCCCTGCGATTGGGAGATGACCACGGAATTGTTCAAGGAGTGGGAGCACGACAAAGAACACAGTATTCTGGGCTATCGTGACAAAGCGTTTACGTCTCCCTGCACTGGCACCAAGGCCCCGGTGCATCACACTCCCTGGATTGAAGCGATGGATGACTCCATGACCGGTTTTTTGAACAAGCAGGCGATCGGCACTCCATAGTTGCCAGGGTCACGCTTTATTCGCTGTCTTCGGTAAAAGGGCCAAGACTCGAATCGTAGAATGCGGCTTGCAGCGGTCAGAAATCGCGGTGACGAAAATCTGAAGCCGCCCAGGCGTTTCTGAAACTGGAGCAGAACTGGCTGCTTGGAATCCGTAACTTCATAGCTGTGAAGGCTGGAACAGCAATGGGCGATACTGGGTTCGAACCAGTGACCTCTTCCGTGTGAAGGAAGCGCGCTACCACTGTGCTAATCGCCCTTGGACTTATGACCATAGCACGTTAGGCTGCGGGCTGTGAAATTCTAGGGCGCGTCATCAATTAAATCCAGAATGCTTGCGGTGTAGGCACACCCGCGCCCGCTCTGCAAAACCTGCTAGGGGCTGAACTGCTTTCAGCATAAGGAGTCGAGCGTAAATGATGACAGCCCCTAGGCTTCCAAAAATAGCGGTTGGTTAGCAGGTGCTAGCTTCACTGCCGTTTCCTTAAATCGCGACTTCAGCCTGGCTAGTGAGCCATGGTTAACCGATATTGGCGTTGGGATCTACGGTTATCCCTTGAGATTCCTGCAGGTGTGCTTGTATCCGTGCTTGAAACTCTGGCTTCTGGATTTCGATACCTTGTTTGAGGCTACCCGGAGTGTCAAAGAAAATGATGCTGTCTAAGCTTTTGAGCGCCAGAATTTGAAACAGAATGTGGGTGACGGGGGTAGGAATTGCCATGATTTGAGGGTTTTTGGCGGTGTTGGGATCGGAGGCGGCATCCTTAAGCGTCGGAAATCCATAAAGCACGTTTTTACGCACTGTGGGTTCTCGACGGCTGCTGAGCGTGGTCATGACCCAACTTCTGCCAAGGGTCTGCAAAATATAGTACTGCGAGTGCTTAAGTCGGCCAGCGAATTCCAGCAGGATGGGAGAGACTGTTTCGACAGTCTGCTTAGTTACCCCATCGTCAGGTGCATTTTCAATCAGGGTTTGAATTTGCGGTTGTAAATCATCCATATGTAGCTGCATAACGTGCGATCGCCAAAAACACACTTTCTTTACCAGGCCACCACCTGTAGAAGCGAAATCCTAAGCGCTTCGCCTGAGTCTCAATAACAACGCCATCTATGCTAATACACTCTGCAAAACCTGTAGTGCGACCATCGTGAAGCTGCAGTTGCCGCAGAAGCACGGTGACGATTGTTTAAGGTAGGAGCGCTGGCGATCGCGTCAGTAAATCTCAGGGCTGCCATCCTGTGTTGGCGTGACGATGGCAGAACCACGCCCCAGTGTAAGTAGACCCCAAGAGCTGATTCATAA
>JBCCRZ010000400.1:0-5941 GCA_039200855.1 Cyanobacteria bacterium P01_D01_bin.44
ACTTAAAACTTAGAACTTAGAATTTACTCTCTTTGCTCCCTCTACCCTCTAACCTTTACCCCCCTTCGCCCTTTCCCCTATAGCCCTGCGGGCAATAACCCTACGGGTATGGCTACGCTAGGGCTTCGCTAGCGCCTTTCACCCACTACCCACTACCCTCTACCCTCTACCCTCTACCCTCTACCCACCACCCTCTACCCTCTACCTATTTCCATGCTCAACCCCAACGCCGACACCATTCTCTCCGTCAGAGACCTGCACGCCACCGTCGATGGCACCGAAATCCTCAAGGGTGTAAACCTGGACGTAAAGGCGGGTGAAATCCATGCCGTTATGGGCCTCAACGGGTCCGGTAAAAGTACCTTCTCAAAAGTGCTGGCGGGTCATCCTGACTATGAGATCACTCGGGGCGAAGTGATCTTCAAAGGCGAGAACTTGCTTGATCTTGAGCCCCACGAACGAGCCACCGCTGGTATCTTTCTGGCCTTCCAATATCCGTTGGAGATTCCGGGGGTGAGCAATCGTGATTTCCTGCGAGTCGCTTACAACGCTCATCGCAAAGCCCAGGGCGGCGAAGAAATCGACGTGTTTGACTTTGACGACCTGATCGAAGAAAGGACCGAGGTGGTCAAGATGGATTTGAGCTTCCTCGACCGCAGCGTCAATGAGGGCTTCTCTGGGGGTGAGAAAAAGCGCAACGAGATTTTGCAGATGGCGCTGCTGGAGCCCAAACTGGCAATTTTAGATGAAACGGATTCGGGTCTAGATATTGACGCCCTCAAGATTGTTGCCAATGGTGTCAACCAGCTCACGACCCCTGACAACGCCGTTGTCGTGATTACCCATTACCAGCGGCTGCTAAACCACATTGTGCCGGACTACGTCCATGTGATGGCCGATGGGCGGATTATCACCACGGCGGGTAAAGAGCTGGCCCTCAAACTAGAGGAGCAAGGCTACGACTGGCTGTTGACAGAACAGTCAGAACAGGCGGAGGTGGCTGTATCATGAGCACTCAAGTAAGCGCATCTGGGATGACAGCACAAAGGGCAAGTCAGCAAAAGCGAGATGAGTACTTAACCGCTCTGATTGGGCAGGCTCACTTAGCCGCACAGCAGTCGGCCCTGGAGTTAGATGAGCTGAGAGCCAGGGCAAAAGCGCTGGTTAGCGAGCAGTCACTGCCGTCAAACCGGGATGAAGACTGGCGCTTTTGTGACCTCTCAGCCATGCTGTCGATGCCCTACCGGGCGGCTGAGCCGCTGGACGAGTTGACCCGATTCAGAGCACAGGTAGACGCTTGGGCGCTCCCTGAGGCTCAAGGTCATCGGCTGGTGTTTGTGAATGGGCAGTATGCCGAGTCGCTGTCCTCTATTCAGGATTTGCCTGCTGGGGTGATGATTGCGCCCTTGAGCACCGTTGGGGCTGATATCAGGTCTGGCATAGGGCCTTACCTGGCCCACATTCCTGGCAGCAACGAAGTTTTCACTGCTCTGAATACGACGGGCTTTACGGATGCTGCTGTGATCTGGGTTGAGAAAAACCAGGTCGTTGAGCAGCCCATTCAAGTTTTACATCTGTCGGCGGCTGGGGCGGTGCCGCAGCTGATTCAGCCTCGGTGTCTGGTGGTGGCAGCGCCCAACAGTGCCCTCACCCTGGTCGAGCAGTTTGAGGGCACTGGCGCAGATGTTGTGAACAGCGTCAGTGAACTTTGGTTACAGGACAATGCTCAGCTCACCCATGTGCTACTTCAGAAAGAGGGGATCGAGACTTATCACATTGGCAAAACTGCTGTGTCGCAGGCTAGAGATAGTCGCTATAGCTGCAGCGCGATCGCACTCGGAGCCCGACTCTCTCGCCACAATTTGGAAGTCTACCAAACCGGCCCCAATACTGACACTCAGCTCAACGGCCTCTGCGCCATCCGGGGCAATCAGGTGGCCGATACCCACAGTCTGATTGCGCTGAACCACCCCCACGGCACCGCTAACCAACTGCAAAAAAATATTGTCGATGATCGTGCCCATGGGGTCTTTAATGGCAAAGTCTATGTGCCCCACAACGCGCAGCTGACCAATGCTGCCCAGCTTAACCGCAACCTGCTGTTGTCGGACAAAGCTCGGGTTGATACTAAGCCAGAGTTAGACATTGTGGCGGATAATGTAAAGTGCGCCCACGGGGCCACCGTCAGCCAGCTCGAAGCCGACGAGGTCTTTTACTTGCAAAGCCGAGGCATTGATCAAACCCAGGCCCAGCGACTGCTGCTCTATGCCTTTGCCATGGAAGTGATCGAAAAAACACCCGTGCCCTCCCTGCGGGAGCGCCTGACCCAGCACATTACCGAGTGGACCCTTTAAATCGGACTGCCTAAACTATGACGCTGACCACCACCAGAACCCTTGCCGACGAAGTGCGCGCTGACTTTCCGATTTTGCATCAGGAGGTCAATGGTAAGCCCCTGGTTTATTTTGATAACGCCGCCACGTCTCAAAAGCCCAGGGCGGTGATCGAGGCGATTGATCGCTATTACCAGCAAGACAATGCCAATGTTCATCGCGGTGTCCATGCCCTGAGTGCCCGCGCCACTGAGGCCTATGAGGCCACCCGCGATAAGCTGGCCCGGTTTATCAAGGCTGCCTGCCGCGATGAGATTGTGTTTACCCGCAATGCCAGCGAAGCAATTAATCTGGTGGCCTATGCCTGGGGGCTCACTACCCTGAAACCCGGGGATGAAATCATTCTGTCGGTGATGGAGCACCACAGTAATTTGGTGCCCTGGCAGATTGTGGCCCAGCGCACCGGGGCGGTGCTTAAGCATGTGCAGCTTACCGACGATCAAAGCTTTGATCTCGACCATTTCAAGCAACTGGTTTCTGCCAAAACCAAGTTGGTGGCCATCAACCACATTTCCAACGTCCTGGGTTGTATTAACCCGGTGGAAACGGTGATTTCAATTGCCCACCAGAACGACTCAAAAGTCTTGATCGATGCCTGTCAGAGTGTGCCCCACATGCCGGTGGATGTGCAGGCGCTGGACTGCGACTGGCTGGTGGCTTCGGGCCATAAAATGTGTGGCCCCACGGGGGCCGGGTTTCTCTATGGTAAGCTAGATATCTTAAACGCCATGCCGCCATTTTTGGGCGGAGGCGAAATGATTCAGGATGTGTTTCTAGATCATTCTACCTATGCTGAGCTGCCCCACAAGTTCGAAGCGGGCACCCCTGCGATCGCAGAAGTCATCGCCCTCGGCGCAGCGGTCGATTACCTCACTCACCTCGGCATGGATCGCATTGCCGACTACGAGCATGGGCTGACCCAGTATCTCTATGAGCGACTGTCTCAGATTCCCCAGGTTAAGCTCTATGGACCGAAACCAGAGGCAGATGGGAGCGGGCGGGCTGCGATCGCAACCTTCACCGTCGAAGGTCTTCATCCCCAGGATCTCTCTACCTTTCTAGACCAGGCTGGGGTGGCCATTCGCTCAGGACACCACTGCACCCAGCCGCTGCATAGAAGTTTAGGCATTGACGCCACCGCCCGAGCCAGCCTGTATTTCTACAACACCCGCGAAGAAATCGACAGCTTCGTAGCGGCGCTTAAGGAAACTATCGAGTTCTTTGGCAACATTTTCGGTTAGTTCGATACAATATCAATTTTTTAGAAGCGAGGGTTAGCGTTTCATGAATTTTTTCCCAATTTCTAAAGCTTTTTGATCTCGAGCAAAACGTCTCTTTTCCTCATCATTCTTTTTTCCAATGAACAACTTTAGGCGGCTCATCTGTTTAATAGTTGTAATCATTGCTTCACTAACTGCTTGCTGAATCAACTCGTCGAGCTCATGAGCTTTGTTGTTATAGAAAAAGGTGACCTTAGTAATATTCAGCTTTTGTAGATCAAGATTTGAAAGGCTCGGATACTGTGTCGCTACGATAACGCCTTGAATAATGACATCGGAAAAATCTTCTGGAATATTATATGATTTTAAGGTCTGACCAACTTTTTCAATAAACTCGTGCTGTTGTATTTGGGACAGTTCAACAGTGTCAATAAGTTTGACACTTTTTATTTGGTTATTCTTAAATTCAAAAAAGTTTTTCAGAAAATGAAAATTAGAATTAAATCGGATGTCGACCTTAAGATGAATGTGATAGTCCCAGAATCTTTCATCTTCAATGATATCTCGAACGACTTTGTCGTATTGAGGGGTAGTTAGATTAAACTCTCCAATCCTAATAAACACTAACCTGGTTTCTGTTAACGATTTAGTCACCTCGTTCAAGGCTGAGTTATTGGTCTTAATACTGTAGAACTCTTGACCAGACAGAGAACGAATAAATCTTAACCAAAAGACTTGAAGCTTCCTACTGAAAATTTGGTAAAAAACGAAAGATGAGCTAGCTAAAATCAAAGCAAAGGCAAAGGAAGCCATGAGACTTGCGACAATATCTTTGCTTTTCTCGTTAAAGTAATTGGTTAACCCCGTGCTAAAAATCACCCATACAACAAGTATTAATATGATGAGAATTATTAGCAAAGGAATAAAACGCAGCGTCTTTCTCATGGAGTTATATTTCGTGACCAGATTTTAAGCATAATCATCTTACTAGATGAAGCTTGTCTACTGCATAAGCTGTGATGCCCCTCACAGAAATGTAAGACGGCTGCGAAACATTGGGGAAATCCTTAAACTGTAAAGAGATGTATCTGTCTGCACCGCGCATGACCCACTCGAGCACCCTACCCAAAAGCAGCAGCCCTGCTTTACAAACCTGGCAAATCAAGCTGCTCTATGACGGCGAGTGCCCGCTGTGTATGCGGGAAGTCAACTTTTTACAAAAACGGGATGCGGGGCGGGGGCTGGTGGCCTTTGTCGACATTGCAGACGATGGCTATAGCCCCGAAGCCAATGGCGGCGTTGATTTTGAAACTGCCATGGGCCGGATCCATGCCGTGCTACCAGATGATAGTGTGATCCGCGATGTGGCTGTCTTTCGCCGGGTCTATGAAATTTTGGGCATGGGTTGGCTCTATGCCCCCACAAAATGGCCCATTTTGGGGCCGCTGGCCAATTGGCTCTATGGTATCTGGGCCGACTGGCGGTTGAAGTTAACCGGGCGGGCTGATTTAGCAACCCTGGTGGCTGAGCGTAAAGCGCGACTGTGTGAGACCGAGCGCTGTCGTCTGTAGCTGTCCTATAGCAGCTGTCATACATAAGTTAAGTATTTCAAGCTAACGGCTGTCTGTAAAAGGGCTTGGTTTAAAATAGAACTCAAGAACTAAGGGGGGTATTGCCATGGGTAGTACCACAGCATTTCCATTTTGGCTCCTCTATCGCGACGTTGAGTTTGAGCCTAAGCCGCTAGGGTTTGAAGCCATTGAAGATACAGATGGTCTGAGCGAATATGAGGGCTTGGGCTGTCCAATCTGTGGAGAAGGCGTCTATCGGGTTTATCAAGGGACTGAATACGTCATGTGCGATCGCCATCGCCTTAAGCAGCGGCTCACCATGATATTGACAACCATAGGAGATTGAATGTATTTATAATTCTCAATGGTGTAACCCAGTGTCGGTTTCTTCGGGGGGCTTTCCCTCCTATGATTTTCCTTAAGGCTCCTTGAGTATGAATTCACGACAGAGCCTGATCGAAATCTTTGCGGCGTTCATTGAATTTCAGGCTGATCGCTTCTCTGGCTGGGTGATCGATGCCAAGCTGCGTCGGAGTCTCGAAGATTGTTTGGCTTCGTCGTCGGCAACGGGCACGTCAGAGGCTTTTTGGGCGCTGTACTGGTATTCAGTTTGGAGAGAGCAGCCTGAAAGCTTGGCAGGCCATCATTTGACTGCTTATTTACAAGAAACCTGCTATTGGTCTGCTATCAGAGCGACTCGGGTCCTGGCTAACTCGTCCTATCGCTTGTCAGACTGTTTTCAATTGGCCAGTGCCGA
>JBCCRZ010000401.1:0-5940 GCA_039200855.1 Cyanobacteria bacterium P01_D01_bin.44
ATAAACACATTGCAGACCCACGTAGGGAAATCTGGCCGCATCTTGAGATTTGGTTTTATAGGTCAATAACTTTCTCGACGCCTGAAATGTCAGGGTACCTTGTTGGACAATATCAAATAAAACCTCAGAAATACAGCCTGCCACTAGCTCAGAAAACCGCTGCCGATTAAATTGCTTACGAATGACCAATTTGGCTAGGGTATTGTAGGTCAATTTTTGAGATGAACCCAGATTCTGTTGAATCAGTTCTGGGCAGTATTTTACGAGTTGTCGATGCCAGCGACGCTCTGAGTGGGTTTGCGTATTTGCCCAAACAATTTGCCCAGCTAAAAAATACAGGTACCAGGGTGCCATGTCCTCAGCTTCGATTGACAGAATTCCAGTAAACTGACGCTCTTTGCTGTGATTGATTCTTTTGTCTAGATCGAGGATAGTGACAGGCATACTTTCCAGGTACCCTACGCTTATTGTGGATTCTATAAAATTGTGCCCAGAAAGTCTCCTTACAAATCATCCGCAATATTACGGTTATCGCTAAACTCCATACTCCTGTGGCTAGCATGGTCTCAGACTAGGAGACGGACAACGAGAATACTTACGAACGTTACTGACTTTGCTTTCACGGGGGTTGAGATGCTTCTTAAGGACCTTTAAGACACGCTGTTGGTTGATCGGCTTGCCCAAAAAACCTGATGCCCCGACCACTTTGGCACGCACCCGATCAGCAATGCCATCGTTGTTGGTCACAATAATAATCGGTGTATCTTTGAAGGCAGAGATCCGCCGAATCTGGGCACACACCTCATATCCATTGGCGATGGGCATCACTAAATCTAAGAAAATTAGCTGGGGTTTGAACTCTAGTAGCTGCAGCAAAGCCTGTATGGGGTCGGCGATGTTGGTGTATTGATACCCGGCTGCTTGAATAATTTGTGCCATTGCCTGACTGTCTGCCGGATTATCATCAATGTAAGTCACCATCGGTCGCCCGTCGGGGACGGCCTTTTGCCCTGGTGAAGTCGGTGGCGACGTATTTGGAACAGCAGAGGGTTGAGTCTGAATAGTTGAATGGGGGGTAGTTTGACTGGGAGGCGGTGACTGCGTAACTGAGGTTGCGCCAGATACCCAATCATCCACATCAATAACCCGAATAATCTCTTTCTGAATATGGGGCAGGATGGATAAAATCAGAGGGACAAGGGGTTGCTTAACCCTTGAGGCTAAATCTCTAAAACTCTGTTGACCATCCACAAAGGCTACCAAAGCCTCAAACAGGGCTGGAGAGGTTTGCTCCTTTAGTCTTGCAGGCTGCTCAATGGACGGGGCCTGATTGGGCAGAATATAGCTCAAATCTGAGCTTTGCCAATTTTCCCAGTCCTGTTGTACTTGTCCCCAAATTCGAGCATGGACGTATTGCAGACTGATGTAGGGAAACTTGGCCGCGTCCTGAGATCTCGTTTTATAGGTTAGTAGCTTTCCTGTTGTCTGGAATTTTAGACTGCCTTGTTGAACGATATCAAATAAGACCTCTGAGATACAGCCTGCTACTAGCTCAGAAAATCGCTGCCGATTAAATTTTTTGTGGATGACTAATTTGGCTAGGGTCTGGTAAGTCAGGGTTTGAGGTAAGTTCTGGTTTTGTTGAATAAGCTCTGGGCAGTACTGTACGAGTTGACGATGCCAGCGGCGGTTTGAATGGGTTTGCGTATTTGCCCAAACAATTTGCCCGGCTAGAAAATACAGATGCCACGGTTCTGTTGCCTCCGCTTCAATCACCAGACTCCCAGTGAATTGATGCTCTTTGCAATGCCTGAGTCTTTTGTCGAGTTCGATAATGACGGGTGTGTATGACATATTTTTCTACAAACGATGGGCGTCAGTTAATTGAGCATGGAATCTGTATTGATCAAAGTTTGCAACCTTGCCATGCATCTGTCTGGAAGTTGGCCTTGGCGCAATAACAGGGCTAGCTGCCGCTGTCCTTTTGGTATTTGATCACACTGTAGTGTGATATCGATCACTAAGACATGGGCAAACCCGCGTATTTCCGCGCTTGATACCGAAAACCTCAGATCTCAGAGGATCCTGGGGTATCAGGCCCCAGTTCTTTTAAGCAGTTGTGAGATAGTTGTGAGGTAGTTGTGAGATAGATTTAAATGTCTGGAATATTACTGATCTATCTACTGTGTAATACCACTGAACACGAAGTTGACAATACATTCTGGCAATACTCGGAGAGAAATCTTGTCTGCGTCATAGTATCCTTTTAACCATCATATCCTTCGCGTACTGGCCAAAGAGATTGAGTTAGCTGCGCTCCGGCCTCAAAGATAAGCCTCACTCTCGCTTTACTAGAGGGCGTCTCCGAAGTAGGGTTGCTTCGTTTTCGAGGCGTGGTTTTGATGCAGCTATCGATACAGGCATAAACTCACTTGCCCAAATTAGCACTTGGTCCAGCTTTGTACTGAGGAGAAGATTTTCAGGGTCATGAGGTTCAGATCTGTATCGTTTAGAATGGCTTTCACTTCCGGTGTGAATGGATTTGCTTCAATTAAGCCCTCCTCCATTTCCCATTCACAGATGGCTTTGAGCTAGGTCAGACAGCGCCTGACTGCATCCGGCGTCAGATTTTCCGAAGGTGATCTCGAATGAGGAATATAGTCCTTCGCATAGGTACTCGGGCTAATTTGCGGCTTTTTGAGTCGCGAGTAGAGAGGACCTCGAACCTTTGCTGTTCAGAGCTTTTCGCTTGATATATTTGAATGCCAGGAAGTGGACTTGAATCGCCGACACGAGGATTTTCAGTGCTCTAACGAGCTAATCATGCTGGCGGCAAATATGGGTGAGATAAATCCCCCTAACTTGTCAATTTTTAGTTATTTTAGATTTATTCTCAATATTTTAGATGATTTTAAAAATATGTGCATTAAACAGACGATCAGTCACAGGCTGTACTGCCCAATCCACTTTAGCCCCTTCAAAATCTCTGACAAGTCCTGATCCACATCAATCACCTGATATACACTCGACTGACTATAAGTCGGTGACGGCTCTGCTAGCAGCCTTAAAAACACCACTTCTCGACCATTCGTCACCATCGCAAACCGATACCGATCAACAGACATCTGAGTCTCAGTCGATTGACTCAACAAATAGCTCAGTGCCTGAGGAATGCCAGAACTCACATCAAATCGAGCTTGCTTAGACTCAACGATCAACACCCAAAACTTATTCTGAACCACCAACACATCAATTTTGCCTGTGAAAGTTTGCGCTTGATCAGAAACCTCGAGTGTCGTGGAAGCTTCTGCCCGAATCGAAAAAGGAGGCTGATAAAAACCTGCCAAATCCAACAGAGGCGCAACAACAACCAGCTTAACCACCTCTTCTAAGGGGTTAGTTTCAATGATGTTGCTATAGTTCTGCTTTAAGCGATCTAGAGCCTGATGTTCAAACTCAGACAAGTCATCTGACTCCAAAAGCCATTGCTGAAAGAAGGGATCGTTGCGATCGCGTACCAAACCGAAGGTTTGTCTAAGATCGCTCAAGCTGAGGGTCGTGATCGGTTTAGAAATTGTGGATGCGTTCATGAATGCTCACTTCTCTAAATCTAGGATGGCCTAAGAGAGACCTCTTAAAAGTGACCAGATCAAACAAGTCAGATTCTCTAAAAGCCTAACTTTATTTTAGAGAGCTACCCATCAAAAATGCCAGGAGGCGGACTTGAACCGCCGACACGAGGATTTTCAGTCCTCTGCTCTACCGACTGAGCTATCCCGGCTTGCTGAGCGATATTCACTTAGCTTAAACACGTTAACAAAAGACTGTAACCCTTAGCAAGATAAATTTTGCCGGTTTTTAGGGGAGTCAATATGACGCGGAGAGTGGGGGACGCGGCGACACGGTGATCGTTCGCAATCAGCCATCGCCGTCTCATCCTTCACCGCGTCACCGCGCCAGTCCGAACCGTCACTACTCGATTTCGCGAAGCCGAGCTACCTTGAGCGAAAACTGGCCTGCGCCCTGCCCTGCATAGGAGCGAACTCGCACGGTATACTTACCGCCTGTGGTGATGCGAGCAAACAGTAGCGAGTTGGTCGTCCCATCGGGGCCATCGTCATTTTCGCTGACGGTGATGCCTTCGGAGTCCATCAGGCTAACCAACGTATCAAACTCATCAGACAGCACATCGATGGTTATTTGGTCACCCTCCTGTAGCTCCACCGTGTAGTCCCGAGCGAACCCCCCAAACCCAGTGGGGATATCCGCAGGTGAGAGCGAGTCGGACATCTCTTGACCACTGGAAATTGCCACGGGGTTGTACAACTGAGCGGACGCTCGAGTAGCCGACATCCCCAGGGTTACCAATACAGCAGGAACCAACAGGGCGCGCCGCAGCGCGGTTTTCGTATATTTCATGGTAAAACTCAATCGGGTTGCTAGATAAACGCCAACGTTGGTGTCATTATGCCTCAACTCACGCGGTAGATCGGGAAAATCCTTAGAAGGCTTAAAGGTTTCGTCCGATTTCAGGGGCAGAGCGAGCCCATATCTGGCTCGCCTGAGCTGGCCTCAAGCTGTCACTCAGATATAGCCAAGGCTTAAATGCGCACATACGACGGTTTCTACCAGATCATTCCCTTAAATTTCTGATAATTTCCTAAAAATATGTCCCGGCCCCCGCTGTCTACCCATCAAACGACCACGCTCTCGCGCCTGCGACAGATTAGCCGCTTGCTCGATAATGCGGTGCCGATTCCGGGGGTGGGTTATCGGGTGGGGCTAGATCCGCTGATTGGGCTGCTGCCGGGCGGGGGCGATCTGCTGACGGGGCTGATCTCGGTCTATATCGTCATAGAGGCTGCCCGCTTTGGGGTGCCTGCCGCAACCCTGGGACGCATGGGGTTCAATATTTTGATGGATGTGCTGTCTGGGACCGTGCCGGTGGTGGGTGACTTTTTTGATATCGCCTGGAAGGCTAACGCCCAGAATATGGCTTTGCTAGAGCGTCATGTCCAGGATCCAGTGCCGAGTGGTGTCGCCGACCGGCTGTTTGCGATCGCACTCATCACAGCATTGCTAGTGCTGGTCATCTCAGTGGCGGCATTTTCGGTCTGGGTGGTGCGTTGGTTTTTAAGGATAGTGGGCGGGTAGTGGGCAACACCAAAGTTATAATAATCCGACTGTCACAAAGCGACCCAAGTACATGGATGCAACGACGAACCCTGTCACCCATTTTGTGGCTGATATTACGGCAGATGGTGTAGAGGCGTCCTTAGCGTTTGATATCCCTGACCCGGAAGATAAATCGATTTCAGATTTTGAGTTTCAGCAGCAGGTTGAGTTGGCCTGGCAGGTGTGTGATCGCTTTGACTTGCAAACTGACATTTGGCGGGGGCGCATCCTCAGGGCCGTTCGCGATCGCGAAAAAGTCGGCGGCGATAGTCGGGGGGCAGGCTTTCTCAACTGGCTAAAAGATCGCGAGATTAGCAAAAGCCAGGCTTATGCGCTGATCGACCTGGCCAATAGCGCCGACGCCCTCTTACAAGACGGTCTCCTCGAAGACAAAGACGTCAACCAGTTTAGCAAGCGGGCCTTTATGGAAACCGCCCAGGCCTCCCCGGAGGTGCAGCAGATGATCACTGAGGCGGCACGTCGGGGTGAGCAAATCACCCGCAAAGAGGTCAAGCAGCTCTCGGATGAATGGACCGCCATGTCCTCGGACTTGGTGCCCGAGCCTGTGCGGGTCAAAGCCGCCAACAATACCATCCCCACCCGCTACATCACACCGATGGTCAAGGAGATGCAAAAGCTCCCCCCCAGCCATCAAGAAACCCTCAAAACTGAGGTGGCACTAAACCCCGACGTGGATACCCTCAAGCAGGTCACCTCCGAAGCCCGCTACCTATCTAAATATATCGCCGCCGCCAGCCAGGTCCA
>JBCCRZ010000402.1:0-5917 GCA_039200855.1 Cyanobacteria bacterium P01_D01_bin.44
GTGGTCAGCTCTGCTCTCACCCCCTGGGTCATCGATATGGCAGCGGCTTTTGAGGCACTGTAGGAGCCGCTAAAGGGCAGGTTAACTTTGCCCAGCAGGGACAAGATATTGACAATCGCCCCACCGCCTTGTTGTTTCAAAATTGGCGCAAAGGCACGACACATTGACAGCATGCCAAAGTAGTTGACTTCCATCTCGGCCCTGGCACTGTCTAAACTAGCGGTGGCGATAAACCCTTCATTCAAAGAGGTTCCTGCATTGTTGATCAAAAGAGTGACGTCTGGACATTGGGTAGCCGCGCCTGCAACAGAATCTAGATTGGTCACATCTAGCTCAACGGGGAGCAGTCGCTCAGGGTCACGCTCTACCAGATCGGTGAGTTTGTGAGTCTGTCGGGCACATACATAAATTTTCTGGCCCCCTAACTCAAGGAGTTGATCAACAAAGTGAGAGCCGAGTCCACCATTTGCGCCAGTCACAAGTGCGATCACACCATTCATTTGCATGGAAGTTTCCCTCTCTGATTGCTATATGAGGTATTAACTAATTCCCGATGCTACATTATTCAAATTTTTAACACTGTAATCTAGAGAACACGGATGAATTACCTGTTAGGTACAGACCCCTTCAAATGACAACAGGCGAGACTCGCCGCTATTGATATCTTGGAAGCGAGTACATCCTGCATAGGCAGAGTTCGGAAACGCCTCCGCTGAGAAATCGCATTCAATTTGCTCAGTGGGGGGCAGTGAAATCTCGTTATCTTCAACTGTAATGCTGCCATTCAGGCTGATCCAAAGCGGCGGCGACCCGTAAAAGTTGATCAAGAGTCGATCACCTTGAATGCCTACTGGATAAGAGTCAACCGGGATTGCCCACTGCCGAAGCAGTTCCCCCTCAAGCGAGAACTCAACCACGCGTTCTGGCTCAAGCGAGCCATCTTCAAGGTCGGGCATTGCAGTAACGCGGGCTACGGCTACGGTGCCACACGGAGGGGGAGAGATTTGGACAAATCGACTGTCTTGCTCAGCGGTTGCCCCAGGCCAAAAATGGAGTTCATAGGTTTGCGCTTGTGCCGCCACAGGTAAGGGCTCAGCTACGGCTCCTGCACGATCGCCTCCCGCTCCGGCAAAACTGATGCGCGTGATCGGCACTGGTGTATCTGCGATTCTCTGGGGAAGGGACTCCGCCTTAGCGCTGGCGTTAGCGATAACCATCCAACCATTGCCCTGCGGACTATAGACAACCGTATGCAGCGCCATCCCCAGCAAGAGCCCACCAATCAATAAGATCCCAAAACAAAACGAGCATCTGATCATGTACTGGATCGGCCAAACTCATCACCCTGGAACTTCACCCCGCTCACCTAAAAATCCTGAAATAACCCTTTAACCAGTCGTGCCAATGGCTTCAAAGCCCCAAAAGCGGTTACATCTAAAGTTTATTCAGGCTCCCCTTGACGCGTGATTTCCCTGGAAATATTATTTAGGAATCCTAATTAATAGGATTCCTAAATAAATGCAGCAATTAGTCCCTGACGATTGCTGTTTGTACTGTTTGTAAACCCATTGGAGTAAGCTTTATGAAATTGAAATCTTGGCTTAAAGGTTTTTTGGCACTGGTTGTGACTATCGGTACTGTGCTGTTTGCCTGCTCGCCTATGGTGGTAACCCAAGGGGGTGTCGCTCAAGCCTCTTCGCCTCGCACCGCCCAGGCAATTACCCCGGTCGCCAACTCTGCTGATCTGGAGATTAACTCAACTCAGGTGAGCTATCTGAGAGATTTAGACTTGCTGGTGTTTGAGCAAACCGTCAACGGCACAGTAGGTCAAACCTTGCCCACTCCGGCGGGTCAGTTAGAGGGTGCCCCTGTACTCGGATATGTTTTCCCAACCACCCTAAGCCCTGAAGATGTCAGCTTTTCGGGTACTGATGGGGTTGTTGCATTGGCGGTCACGTCTCATCCAGATTTTGATGATACCCCCCTATGGGATGAAGATAATGATCGCCAATATGACAATGATGGTGTTGTTTTTCATGCCCACTGGGTGGTTTTAACCCCGGATGATCGCGTCACTGGTGGACTCTCTGTTCAACAATTTTCGCCAGAAGACAACAGCGTTACGCTACCACCCACCAATCCAGGGATGCCGATGTATATAGATTCTCCTGGATTTTCGGTGCTGACCCAGGAGGATACGCTCAAGGTGTTAGTGCCCGCTCAGCGCGTCAATCACAACATTGACTTTAACTACGATGCGGTCACGGCTTATATGCAGGTCAATACGGCTGATGATGCTCTGCCGTTGCTGGGGGTTTATGAAGTCTACGATGTTCAGTCGGGTGATTTAAGTCTGCCCTTCTCAGTAGACTCTGTCAGTTAGACCACCGCTCGATACACTATATTGGCAGAGTAGTTGGGTCACCGACCAGACGCACAGGTTGAGTCGCTAATTATTGAAGCGTTGGGCTATCCCATGGGTCAGACGAGCTAAGCGGTGATCCTGTCTGCTTATTGCGATCGCACAGCACACTCAATGGAGAATCCCTTCGATACGATCAATGAGCCCCTTGAGCAGCGACTGATTACTGGGTTGTTTAAGCTCGGTGTTGCCCTGCGCAGCCAGGCCTGGCAAGGGGCTGAGGCTCAAGGACTGACGCCAACCCAGGGGCAAATTTTAGCAACTTTAAGATCGCACTCCCAAGGCATCCGACTATCAGGGGTGGCCCAGGAGTTGGCCGTCAGTCCAGCCACAGCCAGCGATGCCGTCACGGCCCTGGTTAAAAAAAAGCTGGTGGTCCGAGAGCAAGCTGCGGACGACCGCCGAGCCATTGCAATTCGCCTGACCCCCGAAGGTGAGCAACAAGCTATCCAGGCTGCCCAATGGCCCGATTTTCTGCTGGCCGCCGTCGAAGAGCTTTCCGCAGAAGAGCAAGCCGTGATCTTCAAAGGACTGACCAAGATGATTCAACAATTACAAACCCACAAGAAAATCCCGGTTGCCCGCATGTGTCTGACCTGTCAGTACTTTAGTCCGAATGTTTATGATGCCCCGCACCGACCCCACCACTGCCAGCTGGTCGATGCTCCGTTTGGGGATCTCGACTTACGGTTAGATTGCCCTGAGCATAAAAACTAACGAGAAAGTAGCTCTGTGGAGGGGGATGCCGCATGCCCATTCAGGGTGTATTCACTGACATAGCTGCTATCTACCATCGGGGGCGTATCCGTTTGTGATGGGGTCATCGCCTGTTTAGGCGCTGGGGCAGTGGGCTGCTCTTGCTGCAGTTCCCATACTTTCAGGGTGATCATGTATTCGTAAAAGGCTTGTAAGGCGCACCAAGTAAAGCCCGCTCGCCCATCTAGAATGCCACCCAAAAATAAATACATATAGATAAAGCGCACCAGAGGACGAAAGGGTATCCGCAATGACAGGTCTTTGAGCGCCCGCCGCCGCTCGACTTCGGTGCGACCGAAAATCAGGGTGCGCAGGCTAACGCGGCCCTCTGACAGCTGTTCTACGGTTTCCCTGGCTTCGTCGGTGGAGTAGCGATTGTGCTTCTCAAACCAGCGGCTAAAGCCTTTGCCCGAGGTGTAGTGGGGGTAGGTTTCCTTTAGAAACCCAGTGGGGCCATCACAGACTTCGCGCTCGGTGTGACCATAGTCTTCAAACCAGACCTTTTGTTTGTCAAACAGGCGCATCTGGTAGCGCGGATACTGGGTGCTGTGGCGAATCCAGTGGTTCATAAACATCACCCGCTCGGCGGCATAATAGCCAATGTGCTGAGCTGAACGGCTGGCCTCAACGCATTCGGCCAATAGCGCTGGTGTCATGCGCTCATCGGCTTCGAGAATGTAAACCCAATCGTGCTTAGTGGGCACATTTTGCAGCATCCAGGTGCGCTGTTTGCCGTGGCTTTCAAAGGCGTGCTGAATGACCCGAACGGGATATTGCTGGGCAATTTCGACGGTGCGATCGCAGCTAAACGAATCAACCACAACGACATCATCACAACCATCACAGGCCAGGGCTGATTCAAGACAAGCCGCAATGTCTAATTCTTCGTTGTGGGTCAAAATAAAGATTGAAACCATTGAAAAACCTGGCTTATGAACTTACCGGAGCTATAAACGTCAAAATCCCCATCCCAGCGACCCTAAATTAGTTTTCTGAGACCCACCTTAAAACGACATTAAAGCTTAGAAATATCCACATCTTCTTTATTCATCAACAAAGATTTGATAATCCAGGGAAGGTTTTTTAGATTTTGGATTTTAGATTTTAGGTTTCAGGTCATAAGTTCTGGGGCTTAGGTTTTAGGTTCCAGGTTTAATCTACCCTTTCCCCACCAACCACCCATTACCCTCTACCCATTACCCTCTACCTTATGAAATCCCCAACCAATCTGCCATCGCAAGGCTACGGGCTTGGGCGCATCAGATGTAACCTATCAAACCTGTGAAATTACTCAGGCGGTGGAGAAAACCAGAGATAGTCCGCCAGGGGCAGGCGGGTCTCCAGGGCAAAGTCGTCGGGCTCTGGACTGAGTAAAACCGTTCGCTGGGCGAGGGGGCGTGCCCCCAGCCGTCGCGCCACCCGGTTAGGGATGCCAAAGTCATAGACAATGTGCCCCTGCCCCGACAGCACGATTACTTGGGTGCTGTGATCAGCGCTTTGATGCTGTTCTAAAAAATCAGCGATGCCTGCGGCCATGGTTTCATCCCATAGGGTTTGAATGAGGAAAAAACGATCAAAATCGCCACTGTTGCTATGGTTTACGTGGATTTCTTGATAAAAGCGCTGCAATAGCTGCTCATACTGGGGTTCAACCAGGTCTAGCTCAGTCGGCACCCACTGCTGTTGCTGCTCGCTAAGGCTGTCGAGACCTTTGCGGGCGACCTGGTTGGTCACCTCAACCGGGGCATTGAGAGCCAATAGCGGAATTTGATGGGCGCGGGCAAATCTCAAAATCGGCGCGTAATAGTCCCACGGAAACCCCCAGCGGGTATCGTATTCGCTTTGCTCTCTGAGATCGGCTTCGCTGATTTCACCTGCTATATATTGATCGAGTAGGGGTTGGAAAGGACGTTGAAACATTTCGAGTGCGATGGCGAAGCCTCTCCCGGAGAGACTCCCAAACCCGTCTACTCCCTCGTCGACTGGTTGTGCGATCAGATATCGGTTATGTAAAACCTCAATCAGTAGCCTTTGCATCAGGTGATCATCGGGCTGATCGTGGCTTTCTCCCAAATACACCACGTCCGCCTGGGCCAGATCGTCTAGAACCTGACCAACAAAGTATAAGTTACCAGAGGTGGGCGACTCGATCAGGCTACCAGAGAAGTCGATATCACTGGCGATGGTCAAAGACCGGTTCCCAAGAGCCGCCGCACCTGACGGCCAAGCTATCAAAGCCGCCGTCAGCCCCACCATCAACCAATCTCGCCAGCGTATTGTCATACCTAAAAACATCACAATCCTGGCTTTAGTGTAGTGGCGGTTTTTGCGCCTCGAGAAAATTTGCCCTAAACGGCCATTGGCTGAAGTTTCTCAGAAAAGGGCAGCATCAAAATGCCTAAAATTTTGCTGACTTCCTTGACGTAGTAATCCCCCGTGTCAATGGCGACAGTTTTTCCAGTCAGGGTTAGAAATTTCCAGTTGGTGCCCGTTGTCACCGCACCATAGACCGTGTCTACCTCGGTATCATTTTTTCGGTCTTCTTGAAAGGTGAGTTCAAAAGCCTTGCGAACGCTTGGCAAAGTAAAGTCGCGATAGGCCATACGTTTTTTGCACTATCAGACAGTTGACCTCAGTATAAAACGCCCTCTTGAGCCTTAGCCGTTTTTTGTCGCTGGGTGGCCGCCGCAATCGGGTCCGCGATTTCAAAATCTGAGCAGCCAATGGCGGTTTCTGTCA
>JBCCRZ010000403.1:0-5891 GCA_039200855.1 Cyanobacteria bacterium P01_D01_bin.44
AATGAAGTGTTGGATAGCCTGGCCGCCGCCGCCGCCGATGAAGCCAGCTGGGATGCGACCTACCGCTATGCTGAGCGTCCCAATCTCAACGATCTTGTCAATAATTTGCCGGTGAGTACCCTCTCTGAAAACCGGCTCAACGTGCTACTAGTTGTTAACCAGTCAGATCAAATTGCCTATGGCCAGGGTTTTGACTTAGAGAATGAAGTGGCCACGATTGTGCCTGCTGGCCTGTGGCCTTATATTCAGCCGGCTAGCCCCCTACTGACACCGACAGCAACTCGAAAGCCCATCCAGGGGATTTTGTCACTGCCAGAGGGGCCCATGCTAGTGGCAGCAGCCCCAGTTTTGACCAGTGATGGGGTTGGTCCGGCCCGTGGCACCCTGGTGATGGGCCGGTTTTTAGACCAGGCTGCTCTGATCCATCTGGCTCAAACAACGCGCCTTTCCCTGAGTTTATCTGCCTATGATGAGAGCCCTGCAAAATCGCACCTAGAGCAGTTGCTGGTTGATGGCTATGGCGATGTCCCTGGTGAGTTTCCCCGCGACGATCTCGCGGGGGTGGTTTGGGTTACCCCCATCAATGCGCAAACCGTTGCCAGCTACTGGCGCATCACAGATTTGACCGGGCAGCCGGTGCTGGTGCTCAAAACCGAGATGCCTCGCCCTATCTACGCGCAAACGCAGCTGAGTTTGCGGTATTACATGGTATCTACGCTGTTTGTGGGGTTAGTGATCTTGGGGCTAGGATTACTCCTGCTTGACCGGGCAGTGGTGGCGCAGCTGGGGTTACTCAGTCAGCTGATTGAACACATCGGGCAGCGGAGCGACTGGTCAATACGCCTACCCCGGGCGGGTAACCGGGAACTGTCTCGACTGGCAGACACGATCAATCGTATGCTCGAGCAGCTGGTGCGATCGCAAACCGCCTTGGAACAAAGCAAAGAACGCTATTACCTGGCGGCTGAGGGCTCTAAAGACGGTCTGTGGGACTGGGACTTGATCACTGACGAGATCTATCTCTCGGATCGGGCTACCCAAATCCTGGGGTGGTCACCGGAGAGGTGCTCTCCCGATGTGCTGCGGCAGCATCTCCATCCGGGGGATCTGGACCGATTTAACCAATTACTCGAGGGGCATTTGAAAAGACAGTCAGACCACTTTAAAGGGGAATTTCGCCTGCGCCAGCAGTCAGGGGCCTATCAATGGATCATGATCCGGGGGGTGGCGGTGTGTGCCCCAATCGGTCAACCCTATCGCATGGCAGGTTCTTTGACCGATATGTCGCAGCATCAAGCCTTTTATGACGATCTGACCGACTTGCCAAACCGCACCCTCTTTTTAGAACAGCTGCAGCGAGTGTTGCATCGGGCCCAGGTGAACCCTGAGTATCGATTTGCGGTGCTGTTTTTAGATTGCGATCGCTTTAAGGTGATCAACGATAGTCTGGGGCATCTGGTCGGCGATCAGCTGCTCAGACAGGTGGCAAAGCGATTAGAAGACTGTTTGCGTCCTGACGATCTGGTGGCGCGCCTCAGCGGTGATGAATTTACCGTCCTGTTAGAAGATATCCCTGGTTTGCCCGTGGCGACGCAAACCGCAGAGCGGATCAACCATGTCCTGCACCCTCCCTTTGAACTAGGGGGGCAAATTGCCTACCTGACGGCCAGTATTGGCATTGCTCTAAATGCCCCTGACGATACCCAGGCTGAGGGGCTGCTGCGCAATGCCAATATGGCCACCTCCCAAGCCAAGGCCAGGGGACGAAACCAGTATGCCGTCTTTGACCGGCAGATGCATGCCCAGATTAGTCGCATTATGCAGATCGAAACCCGCCTACGGCAGGCCATTGAGCAAGAGTCATTACAGCTGTTTTATCAGCCGATTGTGGCCTGTCAGACGGCCCAGCTGATCGGGTTTGAGTCGTTGGTGCGCTGGCAGCATCCAGAGCGGGGCATGGTGTCCCCCGCGGAGTTTATTCCCATGGCTGAAGAAACCGGCTCGATTGTGCCGCTGGGTTACTGGATTTTGCGCCAAGCCTGTCGTCAGCTCAGGGCCTGGCAGCAGCAATTCCCGGCGGCGGTGACGCTGTCGGTGAGCGTGAATCTGTCACGGCGGCAGCTATCCCAGATTGACCTGGTGGAGCAAATTGCTAAGATTCTCACCGAGACCCGGCTCCCGCCCCGCTGTTTGACGTTAGAAATCACCGAGACTGTCCTGGCTGAAAACGATCTGGCCGCAGAGCAACATTTGCAGGCATTTCGCCGATTGGGGGTGAAGCTGTCCATCGATGATTTTGGGACGGGCTATTCGTCACTGATCTACTTGCATCGGTTTCCCGTCGATACCCTCAAAATTGACCGAGGGTTTATCCAACCCATCGGCACCGAGCCACAAAGTCAGGCAATTTTGCAAACTATCATTGCCCTGGCCCATCGCCTTGAGATGGATACCATCGCGGAGGGCATTGAAACCGTTGAGCAGCAAAGGGTGCTCCAGGGGCTGGGGTGCGATCGCATCCAGGGGCACCTGTTTTCACACGCATTAGATGCCTCACAGGTTGAGTGTTTGCTGGTGCAGCATCCGCCGATTTTGAGCCCGCAGGTTGTTTAACCTACAAAGTCTTTATTAAGCCAACTTAAAGCCTGTCGGTGAAGTGACCCCCCGCGTCGCTTAGTGGTCTTACTGACCTGTAAGATAACAACAAAGTCACCTTAGCCAGCGCCTATGGCTTTACCCGAGGGCAGATGGCCGATCTGGGTGTGACAATTGTCTAGCTTAAATCTTGTCTCATGGTTGATACCGTTGCCCTACCGGCTTTATCGATGCAGCCTGCTTCTATATCAGCAGGTCCGTCGCGCGATCGCACCCTGGCCGCCATTGATGTGGGCACCAACTCGGTCCACATGGTGATTGTCAAGATTCAACCCCAGTTTCCCTCCTTCACCATCATCGGTCGTGAAAAAGACATGGTTCGCCTGGGCAACTTTTGCGAAAAAACGGGCAACCTCACCGACGAAGCCATGGATCGGTGTGTCGCAGCCCTACAGCGATGTCTCCAGATTGCCCAAAGCGCGAATGTCGAAGAAACTATTGCCGTTGCCACCAGTGCTGCCCGTGAGGCAAAAAACGGTCAGGCGTTTATTGATCGGGTCAAAGCCGAGCTTGGCCTTGCCATCAATCTGATCTCAGGCCCCGAAGAAGCCCGCCGTATTTACCTCGGTGTGCTCTCCAGCATGGAGCTGCACGGTCAACCCCACGGCATCATTGACATCGGCGGGGGCTCCACTGAGCTAATTTTAGGCACTGGCGATCAGCCTCGTTTTCTCAGCAGCACCAAGATCGGGGCGGTGCGGCTCAACGCTAAGCTGATCACCACTAACCCCATCAGCCATGATGAGTTTATTCGCCTGCAGGCCTATGTGCGCGGCATGATTGAGCCCTCGTCTGACGATCTCAAGCGCTGTCTAGAGCCCGGTGAATCGCTCCGGCTGATTGGCACCTCGGGCACCATTGAAACCCTGGCCATGCTCTGTGCGGTTGACCGTTTGGGGAGCGTGCCTGACCCGCTAAATGGGTTTGAGATGACCTACAAAGAGCTGTCTCACTGGGTTGAGCGGCTGAGCCAAATGCGCTATGCCGAGCGCCTCGAACTATCTGAGATGTCAGAACGCCGGGCCGAAATCATCGTGCCAGGGGCGGTGATCCTACAAGAAACGATGAAACTGCTCGACGTCGACAAAATTACTATCTGCGAAGCGGCACTGCGTGAAGGCGTGGTGGTGGACTGGATGCTCTCCCACGGTCTGATTGAAGATCGCATGCAGTATCAGCAGTCAATCCGTGAACGCAGTGTCATTACCACCGCCCAAAAGTATCGGGTAGATATGCCCCACTGTGAGCGTGTGGGCCAATTTGCGGTGGCGCTATTTGACCAAACCCAGGGCGTTTTACACCCGTGGGGTGACGCTGAACGAGAGTATTTGTGGGCGGCAGCCATGTTGCACAACTGTGGCCACTATATTAGCCATTCGGCCCACCACAAGCATTCTTACTATCTCATTCGCAATGGCGAGCTACTGGGCTTTACTGAGTTAGAGTTAGAGCTAATTGCCAACATTGCCCGCTATCACCGCAAGAGTGCACCAAAGAAAAAACACGAGTCCTACCGAGATTTACCCACTAAGCGCGATCGCGAACGGGTCGAGCAGCTCAGCGCGATGCTGCGGGTTGCAGTGGCCCTAGATCGAAGACGGGTGGGTGCGATCGCAAGTTTCCAATCCGTGTTTAACGATGCTGAGCATACGCTCACCCTCCACATTCACCCTACTCATCCAGACGACGATTGTGATCTCGAACTGTGGAATCTAGACTTCAAAAAAGCCTGCTTTGAAGAAGAGTTCAAGGTCAAATTGGAGGCGAAGCTCTTTTGACGAGAGCAAGTCAAAGTTCAGCCTTACCACGCTAACCCTGTTTGCTCATATCTGGCGTTGTTAGGCATCCGCGCACCATCCAGGATGGCTCCGTTGAGGAGGGCTCTGTCCAGATTGGCCTGATACAGGTTAGCGCCACTCAGGTTGGCTGCCCTCAAATCTGCATTGATTAAAGACGCTGACACTAGCCATGCGCCGCTGAGGGTGGCCTGCCTGAAAACCGCATTATCCAGCGTGGCTCGATGTAAGCTCGCTTCAGATAGATTGGCCCCGTCTAGGAGGGCGCGATCGAGCTGGGCCTGACGCAAATTTGCCTTGGTGAGGTTGGCATTGCTCAAGACGGCCTCTGTCAAGGTTGCCTTCGACAAATCGGCCCGAAAGAAGCTGGCCCCGTTCAAGTTGGCCCCGGTTAAATTGGTCTCATGTAGGTTTGCCCTAAACAAATTAGCCTCAGACAGGTCAGCCCCAGCCAGATCTTCAAATTGCAAGTCGAGCTGGCTGAGATCGCATCCCCGACAGTTGCCTGTCTCTTGTAATCGAGTCACATCCTCTGGGTCATAGGCGACCCCTGGCTGAGCAACCCCCAGCCCAGAGCCCAGGAGAGAGAGCAAAATCACAGAAACCCAACGACGCATGGCGATTTTCAAACAAAACATTGCCTATAGCTTGCCCAAAATGAAGCGCTGAGCTATCTAAAGGGGCGAAAGGGGTAGGGTGCAGAAAGACAGGTTTTGCAAAGGTCGTCGCGGTTTCCAACCGCCCAGACCGCCCAAACCCAAGCACAATTTGTAAAGATGAACTGAAAGGCGCTAACCATGACGATTCAAACCTGGGATACCCAGCGCTATCAGACGCAGCACGACTTTGTCTGGCAGTATGGAGCGGCGCTGATTGACCTACTGGCTCCTCAGCCAGGGGAGCACATTTTAGATCTCGGCTGTGGTCTGGGGCAGCTCACCCATGCTTTGGCTGAAACGGGGGCTCTGGTGGAAGGCATTGACGCGGATCCCGCGATGATTGACCAGGCCCAGCAAAATTACCCTGAGCTGACTTTTCGCAGGGCGGACGCTCGGGATTTTGAAGTGGCTAGCCCCCTGGATGCGGTTTTCTCGAATGCCGTGTTGCACTGGGTGAGTGAGCCCGAGGCCGTGATTCAAGCGGTGGGGCGAGCCTTAAAGCCGGGGGGGCGATTTGTGGCTGAGTTTGGTGGCAAGGGCAATGTGCAGGTGATTGTCTCAGCGGTGGAGGCGTGTTTGCACTGTCCTAGTTTCTGGTATTTCCCCAGCGTGGCGGAGTATGCCAGCCTGCTCGAGTCCAATGGTTTTGAGGTGACGTTTGCGGCCCTGATTGATCGCCCCACGCCTCTCAAAGCGGGCGATCAGGGTTTGGCTAATTGGCTCAGAATGTTTGGGGATCGGTTTTTTGCAAACCTTTCTGAGGCTGACACGATCAGCGTGA
>JBCCRZ010000404.1:0-5876 GCA_039200855.1 Cyanobacteria bacterium P01_D01_bin.44
CTCTACGGCCCGATGATCACCATCTTCATCCTGTCGCTGCAAGGGCCGGATGGGACGCTGACCTTTCCGGTGCGGAGCTTTGGATTTTACTGGCTAGGGCAGGTGTTTCAAGAGCAGCGGGTGGGTAGTTTTGTCGAGCCGTTTCAGCGATCGCTAGTGTTGGGGGGCATTGTCACAGTGCTGGTGGCGAGTATGTCGGTGCTGGCGGCGATGGCATTTCGGCTACGGTTTAGGGGCTCAACGGTTTTGTTCTATTTGAGTATTGCTAGCCTGATTGTGCCGAGTATCTTGATTTCCCTGGGGCTGGGGGTGATGTTCCAGGTGATGGGTTGGCCCACTAACTGGTTTAGCTCTGGCCTGGGGGCCCACCTGACCTGGACGCTGCCGATTGCGTTTTTGATTATGCTGGGTATTTTTAATCGCTTTAACCCGGCTTACGAGGAGGCGGCTAAAGACCTGGGGGCCGATGACATCAAGACGTTCTGGGAAATTGTGCTGCCGCTGGTTGCGCCCAGTATTGTGGGGGTTGGGTTACTGACCTTTACCCTGTCCTATGACGAGTTTACGCGGACATCTCTCGTTTCTGGACAAGACAATACGCTGCCGCTGGAGATCTTTGGCATGACCACCAATGTGACGTCCCCAGCCCTCTATGCGGTAGGAACGTTGACGACGCTGTTTTCGTTTAGTTTGATTGCGATCGCATACACCCTCTATCGCCAATTCTCCCAACGTCAGAGGGGGTAGGTCAAACAAACGGACGTCGAGGCCTACTATAGTCTGCTGCAATTTGGCTGTGAATAATTCCTTATCAAGGAATTAAGAAACTTATTAATTTTGTCGTAACTAATTTAACAGAGAATCTTGAGGAATATATGGTAGTCATTATTTATTGGCGTAGTTTAATCCATTCGATCATTTAGGTTTACCTCGGGTGTTTACAGGTGTTGTTCTTGCTTCTCTCTGGGTGAAGCAGGCGGGGGTCGGGCAGGTCGTTCTGCTCGGAGAGGTTGCTGCCCTGTTTGGGCTACAGGTCGGCACTGGCGCGATGGCGCTGACGAGTCCCCGCTAGAAGGCTTATCCTTTGGCCACATGTAACTCCGTAGTTTGCCTGGAAGAGCTTAAGATTTTGAGCTGGCTGTGGCTGATGTCTCCAACGGAGGCGCTTAAGCAGATTGTTGTATCTATCGTTAGTCTTTAAGAAAATCTATGAAGCGACAAAACTCTAATGCCATAGGCCGTTTTCCCAAGCTTTTGGCTGACTTACGCCAGGGTAGCCTGATCAGTAGGCTACGCCAGCGAGGGAGCTTAGCCTTACTTCCGATTTTGTTGATCTTGATGGCAATCGCTGCCCCTAGTGCCCTGGCTCAGGAGGCTGAGTCGGCCACGCTAGTAGACGCGATTTTTCAGCCAATCGTGGACTTGATGGCCCTGGTGTTGTTTTTCCCAATCGGTGGCGAAAACGGATTTCCTTTTATCGTGTTATGGCTGTTTGTTGCAGCTATTTTCTTTACGGTGCGCATGGGGTTTATTAACCTTCGTGGGCTAAAGCACGCCATTGCTGTGGTGCAGGGTAAGTTTGATGACCCCCATGATGATGGTGAGGTGTCTCACTTTCAGGCGCTGGCAACGGCGGTGTCGGGGACCGTGGGATTGGGGAATATTGCGGGGGTTGCGATCGCAATCCAGCTCGGGGGCCCCGGTGCCATGTTTTGGTTAACCGTTGCCGGCCTGTGCGGCATGGTCAGTAAATTTGTAGAATGCACCCTGGCCGTTAAATATCGCCGCGTATCCCCTGATGGCAGCATTTTAGGTGGGCCGATGTACTACCTAAACCAGGGACTGTCGGCCCGCGGTATGCGCCCTTTAGGGCAAGGCTTATCAGTCCTGTTTAGTGTCCTGTGCCTGGGGGGGAGCTTAGGCGGGGCCAATATGTTTCAGTCTAACCAGGCCTACGCCGCCATTGCTGGGCTGGTTCCAGGGCTACCCAATTGGCTCTTTGGGCTGGTCTTAGCCGCCCTGGCCGCCTTTGTCATCATCGGCGGGATTAGGCGGATTGGAGCGGTGGCTGAGAAGCTAGTTCCATCCATGGCGGGACTCTATTTTGTGGCTTGCCTGGTGGTGATTTTAGCCAATATCCCTAGTGTCCCAGGGGCTATCGGCACGATTATTAGTCAGGCCTTTGTTCCTCAAGCAGCCGTCGGCGGCATCGTCGGTGTCATGGTGCAAGGGATTCGACGCAGCTCTTTCTCCAACGAAGCGGGGGTCGGCTCAGCGGCCATTGCCCACTCCGCCGCTCGCACCGATGAACCTGTCCGAGAGGGATTGGTTTCTCTGTTAGAGCCGCTAATCGACACCGTGATCATCTGTAACATGACCGCTATCGCTATCGTCTTAACCGGCGTCTATCAGGACACCGGGGCCGAGCTGAGCGGTGTTCAGATGACCGCCAGTGCCTTTGGTTCGGTGATGGGCTGGTTCCCCATTATTCTGAGTCTGGCCGTCTGCCTGTTTGCATTTTCCACGATTATCTCCTGGAGCTACTATGGCATCCAAGCCTGGACCTATCTCTTTGGCGAACGCAGCACCATTGTTTTCAAGTGTATCTATGTAACCTGTACCTTCCTGGGCACCCTAGCTAGCATCTCCTTGATCATCGATTTCAGTGATTTGATGCTGTTGGGGATGGCATTCCCTAACCTGTTGGGATGCTATATTCTCTCCAATGAGGTCGCCGCAGACCTCAAAGATTACTGGGGGCGGCTGACCTCAGGGCAGATGCTCACAGCTGATCAATATCCGGTCACGACGGACGCTTAAACCACATCCAGTTTGAAAGCTTGAGTTTTCCCGTAGAGCAAACTACAGGTCTGGATGTGGCCAGAGTTTAGTTTGACCGCTTAGCGAGTGAGTGCTGCTTGTCTACCCACTGACGGCGCTCCTGGGGCGATCTCACAGCATATTCGCCATAAAACTGACTAAATCTCCAAAACCATCGCAACGCCTTAATGATTTGAGGTTCGCGATGGTTTTCTGACTGGAGAGACGGTGTTTTAACAATCATTGGGGGATACCTAACTCGAATATCCCCAATGTAGAAAACCTATCTTAGAAGAACAAAAGCCCTGTTCGATAGCCACTATGCACGAAATCGATGAGGCAGGAAATCGATGAGGCAGGAAATCGATGAGATAGGAAATCGATGCTGATGCCCCTACTGGCGCAATACCAGCACCGGACAGTGGGCAAAGCGCATCACCCGCTCGGCAACGGAGCCCATAAAGAATCGAGATAGCCCTGTACGCCCTTTAGACGGCATGACAATCAGACCGATGGATTCTTGTTCAGCGTAGTCAATGATTTTAGCACTGGGGTCGCCTACTTCAATGGCGAAGTGCAGCCCTTCATACTTGTCGGCTGGAAACTTTTCCAAGAAAGCCTTTTGTACATTCTCTTTGCGCTTATCATCGTCGATAGCCTGCCAAATCACCCCCGGCTCGGTTGGCTCTAACGTCTTGAGAACATGGAGTGCATGTACAGCAGTCGCTTTTTCGGTAAAGGCAATCGTATCCTCTAAAGCTTGAAAGGCTTCTTCAGAAAAGTCAATGGGCACTAAAACACGATCTTTGGAAAATAAAACCATTAGGAGACACCGTTAACAATACAAAACAAATATCGGCGAGTATTGCCTAAATTAGAGGCTGGCAGGTTTTCCCAATCTCTAGACACGATCTTTTAAGGGGCGGCGGCGGCTCAAGGGGCTGTTAGGACAATACCAGACTGCCACAGGCTCAAAGGTACAACCTGACACAATTGAAATATTGATACACAGCGTGACTGGTGGCTTGTCAATGTTAAATATTCGGGTTTGTTTGGTGAGGGCGCTGCGCTGGTGAGGGAGTGAGGACGCTGCGCTGGTGAGGGCGCTGCGCTGGTGAAGGGGTGAGGGCGCTGCGCTGGTGAGGGAGTGAGGATGCGTTAGTGAGGACGCTGCGCTAGTGAGGGCGCTGGCGCTAGTGAGGGCGCTGCGCTGGTGAATGGAGAAGTTACTGACTCACCTACTCACCTACTCACCTACTCACCTACTCACCTACTCACCCTTTCCCTCACTGAACTTTCAAGCTTAACGCAGAACTAAACTGAGCCAAACCTCATAAATCTTCACCTCGAATAGTGGAAAGTGATATCTATGATACAAAAAAAAAACTGAATTTTCTCAATTCTGAGACAGAGCAATGGTTTGCTGTAGATCATTCAGTATCTAGATTCAACATTTTAGTCAGGATTCAGTCAGGAGCCCCCTTATGCCCAATCGCAGACCCTTTTATCTTTCTCGACGCCAAGTTGTTCGCGGTTTACTGGCCACTACTGCCTTTGGCGCTGCGACCAAGCTGAATACAGGGTGTACCCCCGCGACTGAGTCTTCTGCCCCCGCCGATGGAGCCAGCGCGGATGCGCCCAGTGAAGTGGTGGTGGGTTTCATCTACGTGGGTCCTAAGGACGACTTTGGCTACAACCAGGCCCATGCCGAGGGTGCACAGGCCATGGCAGGGGTGTCTGGCATCAAGATTGTCGAAGAAGCCAGCGTCCCAGAAACCTCAGCGGTGCTCGAAACCATGCGCAGCATGATCGAGATTGACGGGGCAACGGTGCTCTTTCCCACCTCCTTTGGCTATTTTGACCCGTACATGCTGGAGCTGGCGGCAGAGTTTCCTGAGGTTCAATTTTTCCACGCAGGCGGTCTTTATCAAGATGGCGTCCACCCTGATAACGTCGGCAGCTACTTTGGCTACATCGACGAAGCCCAGTACATCGCCGGGATTGTGGCTGCTCACACCTCTGAGACAGGACAGTTGGGCTTTGTCGCGGCTAAACCGATCCCGCAGGTATTGCGCAACATCAATAGCTTTACCCTGGGGGCAAAATCCGTTAAACCTGAGATTACGACCCAGGTAATCTTTACGGGGGACTGGGCGCTGCCAGTGAAAGAGGCCGAAGCCACCAACAGCATGGCTGACCAGGGCATTGACGTCATCACCTGCCACGTGGATAGCCCCAAAGTAGTGATGGAGACCGCTGAAAAACGGGGAATTTTCTCCTCGGGGTACCATGCGGATCAGTCGCCGCTCGCCCCCCAAGGCTATCTGACCGGGGCTGAATGGGACTGGATCAGCATCTATACCTCTCTGGGTGAACAGTTTGTCGCGGGGAAGACCCTGATGGCTGGAGATATTGACCACATTTTGCGCGGGGGGCTGGCCGACAATTTCTGTAAGCTATCTCCCTATGGGGCTGCTGTGAGCGACGAGGCCAAAGCGGATGCAGACGCTGCAAAAGAACAGATCCTCAAGGGTGAACTGGTGATCTATGAGGGTGAACTCAAAGACAACAACGGCGGTGTAATTTTGGGGGCTGGTGAGAAATACGAACAGCAAAATCTGGAGCTGGAGAAAATGGACTGGTTGATCGAAGGTGTTAAGGGCAGTATTGACGGCTAATGGTCAGTATCCCCCAACCGCCCTCACGATGGTCTCTCTGGCGTAGACCGCTGGAAGCGGTTTTTCTCCCTGTTGCCGCCTTACTGGTGGCCCTGATTATTTTCGGCGTGTTCTGTGCCCTGGCGGGGGCTAACCCCTTCGCCGTTTATGGCTCTATTTATAAAGCGGCGTTTGGCCGCTGGAGCGCGTGGCAAAATACCCTGATTCGAGCGGCTCCGCTGATGCTCACAGCCCTATGTACCGCCCTCCCGGCGCGCCTGGGGTTAGTGATTATCGGCAACGAGGGGGCGTTGGTGATGGGGGGCTTAGCCGCCGTGATCGTGGGGCTGGGGCTAGGGGCGGCTCTACCGCCGATGATGGTGCAGTTGGCAATGGCGA
>JBCCRZ010000405.1:0-5866 GCA_039200855.1 Cyanobacteria bacterium P01_D01_bin.44
CAGTGCCGTTATCGGCAATGGTAATACGAACTTGGTTGGTCGAGATCAATTCGGTACGAATAGTGATTTGAGGCGATTTCGATTTCGATTTTAGATTTTGGACTTCGTCGTGAGGCTTCGACGGTGAGCTCAGCCGAACCGCGCTCAGTCGAACGATTTTGGATTTTGGCAGGGAATCGGTTGCTGAGAATTCACTCCCAAAATGGGCAGGCACCCGACCAACCCCTACACCCACATCTTCCCTATCTTCCCCTGCCCCCTGTGCTTCCTCATCTCCTTCGTCTCTTTCTACTCCCTCTGCTCCAAACCTTGCCTCCAGCGCATCCATTGCATTGGTTAAGAGATTCATAAATACCTGATTGAGCTGGCCGGGATAGCACTCAATCGGAGGGAGCTGGCCATAGTCTTTAATCACCTCAATGGCGGGCATGTCGTCTGTCCCCTTGAGGCGGCTGCCTAAAATCACCAGGGTGTTTTCGATGCCTTCATGGATATCAACGGCTTTACGTTCAGATTCGTCCAGCCTTGAGAAATTGCGCAGCGATAGGACAATTTCGCGGATGCGCTGGGTGCCCATTTCCATCGAGTCGAGCAGCCTGGGAAAGTCTTGCTGGATAAACGCTAGGTCGATAGCTTTGATTTCGGCTGCGATCGCAGCATCCGGCTCAGGGTAGACCTGATGATAAAGCCGAATCAGATTAAGCAAGTCTTCGGCATACTGCTGGGCGGGTTGCAGGTTGCCGTGGATAAAACCCACCGGATTGTTAATCTCATGGGCCACCCCCGCCACCAGCTGACCCAGGCTGGACATTTTTTCACTCTGGAGCATCTGTAGCTGGGTGCGCTTTAGCTGCTTGAGGGTGGCTCTTAAGGTTTCGGCCTGGCGCTTGAGTTTGAGTTCGGTCGCCTTGCGATCGCTGACGTCGTTTTGTAAGCCCATAAAGTGGGTAATATTTCCCTGGACGTCAAAAATCGGCGCGATGGTGAGTTCATTCCAAAATAGGCTGCCATCTTTGCGATAGTTTCGTAGCATCACCGTGCAACGATGCCCCTCAGCTAAAGCGGCTCGAATCTTATCAATTTCGGGTTGTGAGCGGTCATCGCCCTGCAAAAACCGGAAATTTTGACCTAATACTTCATCAGCGGTGTAGCCCGTCTGCTGTTCAAAAGCAGGATTGACATAGGCCGCTGGCAGATCCGACTCTTTAGCATCGACTATCACAATCCCCACGGGACTAACGGCCATGGCCTGATCTCGTAGCAATACCGCTGCTTCAGCCGCTTTACGGTCTGTAATATCTTCTATGACAACAAGAATCCCGTTGACCTCACCAGAACCGTCATATAGCGGCACTTTACTGGTCCTTAGCCAGGCTTGTTTGCCATCGGCTTGCAGTTGAGGCTCGATGATGCCTAACTCCGGAGTCGCGTCAGCCATAATGCGGCGATCGCATTCCAAAAACCATTCAGTTTCCTCGGGTTTCCAGGGCATATCATAGTCGGTCTTGCCGACTAACTCCCTAGGATGGTTAAGGCCCGCAATTTTAGCAACGGCAAGGTTTCCCCCCTCATATACACTGTTGCGATCTTTCCAGACAATGGCCATAGGCAAATTATCAATGACCTGCTGCAAAACCTGTTTTGACTGTTCAATTTTGGCTTCGACAGCGGTGCGATCGCACCGCTCAATAGTGGTGGCCACCAGCCGATGGATTTGACCGGATTGATCTCGCAACGGGGTAATCCTGGTACACCACTCGGTGGGGCCTGCGCCCCCAAGCCGGTTTTCAAAGCAGACAGTTTGTGCCTGCTGAAGGGCCCGCCTACACTCGGTCAAATAGGTTTCGGCCTGCTCAGGGTTAAAAATGTCTATCAGTGTTTGACCGATCAGCTCGGCACAGGGAACAGCCACAATGGCAGCCATGACCGGATTACAGTAAAGCACGCGAAAAGTCGTACCGTTCTGCCCAACCTCCAGTACCCAAAGGCCATAATCAACACTGTGCCACAGGGTCTGCATTAGATCTTGATCTGGCCCCACAGAAAACGGGTCTAAGCCGCCAGAGAACAGGGCCGCTGATGACGCCTCAGAGCCTGTCGCCATCGGGTTAAATGCTTGGCTGGTCATAGGAACGGTCTAACGTAAAGATAAGAGCACATAGGGAGAGCAGTCTTATCTGAGTATTCCCATCAAACCCTCGAAATTGTATGTATAGCAAGCCGCACAAAGCTTTGTGCGGCTTGCGAGCCACCATCGCTTTTAGTGCCAATGGGTTTACTTTTACGGTGTGTCGTAAGCGATGTGGCCAAAGCTATATTTTCTACGGGATCAAGCCTTAGACATTGGCTATTGTGGATAATAAATCACCCAGCCCTTAATAACCCTTAAATACATAAAGTGGTCATGAAATACTTTGAATTCAGTTCAGAAAGTGATTTCTTTTCTTGCTTTCTGAAAAAGTCTATTAACGAGCTCTTTGCTTAATTGCCTCAATAATTTGTCCATTTGCCTTTGGAAAAGGGTATTCGTCAATTTCGTCTAAAGTGACCCACTTAACCTCATCACATTCAATTGGCTGGGGGGTGCCGCTGAGGTGAGTACAGTTAAAAACATTCAAGGTCACCTTGAAATGGGTGTAGGCATGTTCAATCGTGATCAGGCGATCTTGCACCTCAATATCGATGCCGAGTTCCTCTTGAATTTCACGCTTAACGCAGTCTTCTACCGATTCATTGGGCTCAATCTTGCCCCCTGGAAACTCCCAAAGCCCGCCTAACAGACCTTCCTGCTTGCGGCGATCAATCAGAATACGGCCATCATCGCCATAGATCACCGCCACGCCGATGTGCTTATGGGGCAAAGGGCCACGGGATTCGGTCATAGGGATCTCCGACTGTCGATTTTGACGATAGGCGGCACAGTGTGCTTGCCACGGACATAGTAAACACGCTGGGTTATGGCGAGTACACAGGGTTGCCCCCAAATCCATCAGGGCCTGGTTAAAATCCCGAGGATACTTAGGGTCTAACACCTGCTCTGATAGCTGCCATAGCTGGTCAAGCGCCTTGCTAGGGGGCTGTTCCAGGGCCACTAATCGGGCCAGCACTCGCTTCACATTACCATCTAAGATTGCTATGGGTTGGTTAAACGCTGCGCTGAGAATGCCGCCAGCGGTGGTACGACCAATGCCACGGAGTGCGATCGCATCCTCAAAGCTTTTAGGAAACTGGCCTTGATGGCGTTCTACAATCTGCTGGGCGGCCTGATGTAGATTCCGCGCCCGCGCATAGTAGCCCAGCCCCTCCCACAACTTCAACACCTGCTGCTGGTCTGCTGTGGCCAGTACCTCGACGGCGGGAAACTGAGTCAACCAGCGCTCATAATAAGGAATGACTGTTTTGACCTGGGTTTGCTGCAGCATCACCTCAGAGATCCAGATCGCATAGGGATCGCGACTTCTCCGCCAGGGCAAATCCCGACCACAGTCTGCGTACCAAAGATGCAGCGATTTCCTCAGTGAGTTAATAGTAGATGCACCAATAACAAAACTCGGCAGGGTTGCTCCCACCGAGTTCTGCTCTGTATCATCTCGTTGCTTTCGCTGTCTCAACACCACGGGTATCGCTGAAACTTAATGACCGCAACTCTCTAAACGTCACCATCACTTGCAAACTCGGTTTGCATCAGAGAGTCTTCGAAGGCTAAGCGCTGCTCTGCGCCTCGCAAAAAATATCCGCTCATCATAGCAGATGCTAACAGACGACCCAGGCTTTCGCGGCTGGTGGTGACGCTGATATCAAAGTCTTGCGACGGTAGACCGCCCAGCAGTCCAATAATGTTGTGCTCCATCACCTGCATAACTTCGCCCGAAGCCGGATTGGACAACTGGGCAATCGTCTCAGGGCTCATCGCCTTCACATACTGAAGCAGCGTATTGGGTTGAGTAGACTCGCTTCGAAACAATTCAGGTTCTTGACCAGGTAAGTTATTCATCGCGTTACTCACTCGAAACATTGCAGCTCAGGAGACAGGTCGTTTGCCCTTCCCGGCTGTATTGATAATCTAACAAACCTATTGAGATCTCTAAAAGTGGGCAGAACCGAACTGGAAAAGGTGGGGGAGATGGGGGACAGGGGAGGCAGGGGCAGATAGGGAAGATGAGGAAGTGACGCAGGGACACGCGGAGACATGAAGATGCGGGACTTGGAAAGGACATCCCTACATAGGTGATATGGGTGAACAAGGCGATACGTGTGCGACCTACTGAATTTCCCCTTCGCCCTTTCCCCTTCGCCCTTAGCCTGCTCACAACCAACCCATAACGCTTCCCCTCCAGCCCTCTAAACCTCCGAACGGAGAAAATAAACTCCTGTCAGGTTTCTGGTCAATTAGGCTACAATTGTTAAGGTTTTTTACAGAAAGTTTCAAAAGCTGTCTTTGCAAAGCCGAATCCTTCACAAACTCAAAATCATGAGCCTTCCCATCCGCAATGTCGCAATCATCGCCCACGTTGACCACGGCAAGACCACACTGGTAGATGCCCTGCTGGAGCAGTCAGGCATTTTTCGAGAAGGGGAAGCGGTGCCGACCTGCGTACTGGACTCTAATGATTTGGAGCGAGAACGTGGCATTACGATTTTGTCTAAAAATACGGCGGTTCGCTACAAAGACACGCTGATCAATATTGTTGATACCCCCGGTCACGCCGATTTTGGCGGTGAAGTAGAGCGGGTGTTGGGCATGGTCGACGGCTGTATCTTGATTGTGGATGCCAATGAAGGCCCGATGCCGCAAACTCGGTTTGTGTTGAAGAAGGCTTTAGAAAAGGGCTTACGCCCCATTGTGGTCGTCAACAAAATTGACCGGCCTCAGGCTGACCCAATGGGGGCAGTGGATAAGGTTTTGGATCTCTTTATCGAGCTGGGGGCAGATGACGACCAGTGCGATTTTCCTTATCTGTTTGCTTCGGGGCTGTCTGGATTTGCTAAGGATGAACTCGAAGACGAAGACAAAGACATGCAGCCGCTGTTTGAGGCGGTCTTACACCACGTTCCCCCGCCGGTCGGCGATGCTGAAAAACCGCTACAGCTTCAGGTAACGACCCTTGATTATTCTGATTATTTAGGCCGTATCGTCATTGGCAAGGTCCACAACGGCACTATCCGCTCGGGGGAGCAAACTGCCCTGATGAAGGAAGACGGGAAAATTGTCAAAAGTAAAATTTCAAAGCTTATGGGTTTTGAAGGGTTACAGCGGATCGAAATTGCCGAAGCCTCTGCCGGTAATCTAGTAGCGGTGGCTGGGTTTGCCGACGCCAACATTGGTGAGACGATTACCTCCCCAGAAGATCCCCAAGCCCTGCCGTTGATTAAAGTGGATGAGCCGACTTTGCAGATGACCTTTGCGGTGAATGACTCACCGTTTGCGGGCAAAGAGGGTAAGTTTGTTACCTCGCGTCAGATTCGCGATCGCTTGATGCGTGAGCTAGAAACTAACGTAGCCCTACGGGTTGAGGAAACCGATTCCCCCGACCGCTTTGCCGTCTCGGGTCGAGGTGAGCTGCACCTGGGCATTTTGATCGAGACCATGCGCCGGGAAGGCTACGAGTTTCAGGTGTCTCAGCCGCAGGTGATTTTCCGTGAAGTCAACGGTCAGCCTTGTGAGCCCTACGAGCAGCTAGTCCTGGATGTACCAGAAGAAGCCGTGGGTGGCTGTATGGAGCGTCTGGGTCAGCGCCGGGGTGAAATGCAGGACATGATGATGGACAGCCACGGTCGCGCTCAGCTTGAGTTTGTAGTACCTGCCCGTGGGTTAATTGGCTTCCGGGGTGATTTTATGCGGCTGAGCCGAGGCGAAGGCATCATG
>JBCCRZ010000406.1:0-5848 GCA_039200855.1 Cyanobacteria bacterium P01_D01_bin.44
GTATGATAGGGCGGAATTTCACCTGCCTTTTTGATCGGAATCCCCGTAGTTGCATAAAACGCCTCGGGGGCCAACGCTTTTAGCTGATCACCGCCTTCAAATTGGGGGGCTTTGACTTGTGTGCCCAACCCTTCACGGATCTCGGTTGATACGGTAACCGTCGCCCCCATTTCAATGGCTGTCCCAGAGACTTCCCCGTCCCCTTGGGCATAGTGCACATCCCCAGCAAACAACCCACAGCCATCCACAAAACAGGGAAACAGAACCGTCGTGCCCACCTGCATCTGCTTCACGTCCATGTTTCCGCCGTTTTCACGGGGGGGAATGGTTCGAATACAGCGATCTTTGTCAGTCCCCTCCGGGCCACACAAATCAGCGGGCAGCGCCCCGGTTGGGAGGGGGGTGAGAGAAATGCCGCCCGCTTCTGCGAGTTCAGCCTCGCGGGTGAGGAAGGTTGCTAACTCAGGCTCTCCAGGCAGCACACCCAGTGATCCAGCAAACGGGGCAAAGGGAATCTTGACTTGGGGAATCTCTTCTGAGACCGCAGCGGTGCGATCAAGGCTCCAGTTGGCGATGTATGGATCGGGAAACAAATCACGCAGAAACCCAAATCCAGGCGCAATCACCGTGTAGCCATAGGGATCAGGCTCGATATCTTCGATCGTCACAGCAAGCACATCCCCCCGCTGAGCACCCTCGATAAAGATTGGCCCTGTCATCGGATGCACCAACGATAAATCAGCGGCCACCACATCTTCGGGAGTAGACCCTGGCCCAAAGGCTCCATCAAAGGCATCGCGGGTGCCCAACACAATCGGTTGACCTGGGTTAGCCGTGGCAGCAGAGGAAATATCCGGATGGAAGCGGTTGAAGCAGGCTGGATCGTCTACACAAAACTCACCCGTCCGCTCTATGACCAAGGGCTCGGACGTTTGACTACGGACAGCCGTTGCGCCTACCAATACCAATAGTAGGGTTAAGGCAAACCCTAGCCAGCGCAGTTTCCCATTCCGCTTACCCACACCCACTCCAATCCCTGCCGGGAATAGCTTTCATTTCTGTTTAATATCAGAGGCGGGAGAGTATCTGTAGCTATCGTTGCTACAATTTGTCGATGTTCTGCCGGGCATCAACATAACGTTACCTGGGTCACCTATCGACGTGCCCCATTCTGACAATGCGCCCCGTTTTCACCAAGTTATCGACCCAGCCAAGACCGAAGCCCCTTCAAGATTGTCCCATTCTGGCTTGCTTTTCACAAAAGCAACAAATTTTGGAAAGGGTGGGTATTTTTCCAACGATAGGTGTCGAAATCTCGCTGATCGACGGAGAGGATGCGCCCATGACGTCAACGATAACCATATTTTTTCTCTAGCCCTTCTGCTAGATAGGCTTTGTAATTGACCGATAGATCTTCTTCGGCACTAACACAGCCAATCAGGTCAGACCAATCTGCAGCATCCGGGGCTGAGGTTGTGGGGGCGGAGGAAGGCGGAGGCGTCTGAGTGCTTTGAGTGCTTTGACTACCTTTTTTGAGGAGTTGGATAAATTGATAGACCAGATTCAGCGCCTCTTGGGGGAGGATTTGGAGGTCTTGCTGGATTTTCTCAAGGGATGCCATAGCGTGGCCTGTCAACTAGATTAATGGGTGGTTTGCCCGTATTTTAGCAATTGGGTTGCAAATCATCTGCAGATTTGCAACTTAGCGATTGATCAATCTTGGGAGTTTATCGATTGCAATATCGCTCCGGGTGAGAAGCCCATGCAATCAAATCAGCCACTGCCCTTCCCCCTTTCCCTTTTACCCTTTCTCTTTTACCCTTTAGCGTTTTTGAAACCCCTGCCCCCGATTTGAAGGTGCCCAGATGATCAGCTCTCCCTGGTCACCCCCCGCAGCTAGATAGCTACCCTGGGGATGCCACGCCAGTGATGAAAACCCTTGCGAAACGCCTTTCAGGGTTTGCTGGAGAGATTTTGCGTTTTGCCAAAGACAAACCTGCCCATCCTGGGCGGCAGAGGCGAGGAGTGGGTGCGTGGGGTGAAATGCGATCGCAACCACGGTCTGTCGATGCTGCTGGAGTACCTGACTTTGCCAATTATTGCCCTGTCGTCGCCAGATCGTGATGCCGTCTAAGCAAGCGGCTGCGATCGCAGCCGCTTGACCTTTAACCGTTGGCGACCAAACCACCTGCCGCACTTTCCCCGGAAACCCCTGCATCAGCCACGGTGGCGGCTTATCCCAGGCCACGACTGTCAAAGTCCGATCAAGATTACCCGACGCCAGGTACTGCCCATCGAGGGACCAGGCGACGGCAACGCTAGCCCCTGGAACTTCTGTAAACTCAGGCTCCGCGTCCCAATCATCACTGCGCCAGACCTTGACGCCGCCATGGCCGCTGACCGCCAACAAGGTGCCCTGAGGATGCCACGCCAACCCCAATACCGAGGATGCGGCAAAGTCTTGTGCTGTCAGCCGCTCTGCTCGAGTGACATCCCAAACCTGCACCTGACTTCCGGCTCCAAATGCCAGCCAGGGCTGAGTCGGATGCCACGCCAACCGGTCTACCCAGCAGTGGGAATTTTGTAAGACATTAACCGGCTGACTATTCGGCTGATCAAGAGATTGTACCTGCCAGATGAACACCTCACCCTGCTGCCCCGCCGCCGCCAGATAATCACCGTCTGACGAAAACCCCAGGCAGTTGATGGCCCGCCCAGACTCTCGTGGTTCGAACTCTCCTGGTTCGAACTCTCCTGGCTCGGATTTTTCTGGCTTAGGCTTTTCTGGCTCAGACTCTCCTGACAATACCGATATCTGTCGCTCGTCTGACCACAGGAGCACCTCGCCTTTGGCCGAGCTGGCGGCTAAGTAGGTGCCATCAGGAGACCAGGCCAGGGCCGTTATGTAATCATTTAGCAATCCCTGCCAGTGAACCTCGTAGGTTTTTGAAGAGGGAGCTTTGGCAGAGGCATTAGTCCTAGAGCGAGACTTTGACGTCATACCAGACAAGCCCGAAACCCTGCTTTGAGCTTAGCTTCATCTAAATTGCGACCGATAAAAACCAGTTCACTCTTCCGGGCTTCCGAGGACTTCCAGGGACGCTCGGTCTTACCGTCAAAGATCATATGCACGCCCTGAAACACAAAGCGATTATCGTCTCCGTCAATATTGAGAATGCCTTTCATCCGAAAGATATCTGGCCCCTGAGTTTGCAACAGGTCTGACATCCAGGTATTGAGTTTGTCTTTGTCTAAAGCCCCTTCTTCAACAAAAGCCAGCGAGTACACCGACTCATCGTGTTCGTGGGCATCTTCGCTTAAAAACTCAGGATCAACCTCCAGGGCGCGATCCAGGTCAAAGGCTTTTACCCCCAAAATCGAGTCCATTTGCAACTCAGAGTTCTGAGTTCGATAGATTTTCACCAACGCATTCATCTCTCGAATTTTGCGTTCCAGTTCGTCCAAGTCTGCTGCGGTGACCAGGTCAACTTTATTGAGCAAAATCACATCTGCAAAGGCAATCTGCTCCTGGGCTTCATCGCTGTCCCAATGCTGATGAATATGTTTGGCGTCCACTACCGTCACCACGGCATCTAGTAGCAGCTGAGACTGAATGTCTTCATCCACAAAAAAAGTCTGGATCACTGGGGCCGGATCTGCCAGCCCCGTTGTTTCAATGACTAAATGATCAAACTTGTCGCGCCGCTGCATCAGGTTGCCGATGATGCGAATCAGATCGCCCCTCACCGTGCAACAAATACAGCCATTGTTCATTTCAAAGATTTCTTCATCGGCATCAATCACCAGCTGGTTGTCGATGCCTACCTCGCCAAACTCATTCACAATGACGGCAACTTTCTTACCGTGCTCGTAGGTGAGAATATTGTTGAGCAAGGTTGTTTTGCCGGCCCCTAAATATCCGGTCAAAACAGTGACTGGCACAGCATTCATCGTTTCATCAGTCAGAGTAGCAGTCGGCATGGGGCAATCGTCCTTCACACAGGATGTGGTTGATAAGATTATGGGAAGCCAGGTAGCCCTGAAATGTTCACAGTAAACAAAATGCCTCTCTAATTGTAAATTTCGTTACGTTTTTGGAGGTTAGACTAAGCCATATCCAGTTTCAAGACTTGAGTTTTTCCCATCCGGCAAACGATAGGTCTGGATGTGGCCAAGGTTCAACTGTGATCACATTATTCGCCAGCGCCTTGTCTTATCAGAACATTAGCGATATCTGCCTGTTCGATTTCTGCGGCAGGTCGATGAATTTTATAGGTTTGCGGGGGCTGAGTCATCACCGCAATCACCGTTTCTAGCGGTGGGCAACCCGGTTCAGTGCATTTAAGCTGACTGATCGAGACAGGAACTGCTGCATCCAGTGCTAGCGCCTCATAAACCCAGGCTTTGAGCTGCTGAAGCTGGGTTGGCGATATCTTTTGGGGTGGCGGATCGAACAAATTCATGGTCCTGACTCCTGGTTCCTCTATGTCAATTTAAAACTCAAAATGCCCTGCGGGAAGCCCCTAAGGCGTCTACAAAACACTACCCACTACCCACTACCCATTACCCATTTCACTCTGTCAACAAAATTTCATTCTCAACACTGCCTGTTTTCTCCATACTTTGCTCTGGGCTGCTAGGCTTGCGAAGCGTATCGGCAACGCGTTTAATAAAGCTAGCGGTGGGGACGGCTAAGATTAGCCCCAAAAAGCCGCCTACTTTAGCTCCGACCAGCAGAGAGACAATCACAATGGCGGGATTTAGACCGGTAATGCCGCCGATTAAACGGGGGGCGATGATGTTCTCATTGAGCTGCCCGAGGATAAGGGCAATCGCCAAAACTTTGAGGCCTAGCCAGACATTTTGAAAAGCCAGCAGGACGCTCACCAGGGCGATGCTCAGGCTGCCGCCAAAGGGAATAATGCTGGTCACCCCGATACCCAAGCCAAATAAGAGCCCAAAGGGGATCTGCAAGATGGTAAAGGCCACCGATAGGGCAATGGCTAAGATCGAGGCGATGATTGCTTGTCCGGCAAAGTAGCTTTGAAAGCTAGGTTGTAGTGAGGTGTCGATGCGATCGCGCCACTGGGTTGGCAACCAGCTAGTTAACCCGCGCCATAAATTGGGGCCATTGACCACGAGTAAGACAGACAAGACCACCGTCAGCAGCAGATCAACAGTACTGCTGATGGTTTCAAAGGTGAGGCCAATCAGCTGGCTGGTGAGTAATTTGAGGGTGGTTGATAGCTGATTAATCAGCTGGTCGGTCAGATTGCTGACATCAAAGGGTAGCTTTTGAAAGAAGCCCTGATCTTCTAAAACTTGAAGCTGCTTGCTGCCTTGGTCAAGCCAGACGGGCAGACGATTGGCAAACTCTAGCAGCTGCTCAAACACCAGCGGCCCCAAAATCAAAGCAATTAGGGTAAACAGTGTCAGCGCTAGCGACAGCACCAGGGTAATGGCCCAGCCTCGCTGCATGCCCCGCTTTTCGATAAAGTCGATGGGAAACTCTAGCAAAAACGCAATCAGGCTAGCGCTGATGACGATGCTGGGAATCGGCTTTAGATACTGACACAGCAGAAAAATCAGCCAGCCATTCACAAAAATAATCGGGAAGAGGATTCCCAAATTAATCCATCGGGGGAGTTTTAGACCAGGAAGCATAGGGATATGCTGCGGGAGCTAATACGACGGCGAGAGGTTCGCTTATCAATACTAGCTAAACGCGGTCGCGCTGATTGACAAAAAATAGCGCTAGCTTATCCACAACCCTACATAGGGGGCATCGCCCTAAAATAAGAAAGGTACCTGTGTATCCACAGCATACCCACAGCCTGGATATCCAATA
>JBCCRZ010000407.1:0-5830 GCA_039200855.1 Cyanobacteria bacterium P01_D01_bin.44
GGGTCCATGGGTTTCCAAAACGCATGGTGGATGCGATCGACCCCCATATCCACCAGCATCAAAAAGTCGGGGTCGTCTTGGGTAATCAGCTTCTCGGCCAGGGTAAACCGCTGGTCGCATAGTTTGTAGATATTCTCTAAGATCTGCCCCTTGTCCTCCGAGCGAAACTCCGGCACATCCAGCATAAAGTCCGGCATCCAGCTCAAGATCTGTTCGCCCAATTCTGGTGGATGGGTAAACGGCACGCTGGGGTTTGGCGTCAAAAAACAAGACACTAAAGAGCCATTGACCTCATAGGGGGGCGAAGTCCCCGGTACACTCAGCGCGGCTACAGTCCAGCCTGCCTCGCCAAGATAATCCCACAGCCGCAGAAACCGCACCGCCCGACCGTCGGCGATGCTCATTTTTTGATAGTCTCGCGTAGCCCGGTTGCGAAAGCCGTAAATCCCTAGTTCCCCTGGATCGCGCCCTGACATCATACAGCTCCAGGCAGGCACCGTAATCGCCGGAATTGAACTCTCTAGAGGACCATAGCTGCCCTGAGACATCAGTCTAGAGAGATTGGGTAAATCTTCTCGCCAGCGGTCAAACACCAGCGATGGCTCCATACAATCAAGACCAATGATGAGAAGACGAGGAGAGGACATGGGGGCATTAAGGATTCAAGAGCAATCAACAACAACACTCAAAACTTAAAACTGAGAACTCACCATCACAACATCCTCAGGCTTTAACCTTTAACCTCTAACTTGTAACTGCCCTCCACGATGTCTAACAAACAAGGTAGCAGCAGCTCCAATAACTGCTACAAACGACAACGCATGGACCACATTGAAAGGCGTGCCCGGAAAAAACCAGGAATCCGTTCTCAAGAACTCAATAAAGAATCTCCCCAAGGGATACCAGATCAGGTAAACCAAGGCTAAATCACCTGGCTTAAGTTGGTTCTCAAAGCGACGAGAGAGCCAAAAAATCAGGACAAACCCCAACAAATTCCAGAGACTTTCGTACAAAAAAAGAGGATGAAAAAATGTACTCTCTTCTGGGTAAGTATTGCAATCCTCATAGGGCGCAATGCGATAGTCATAGGGTGGATTAGGACGTAAACTATCGCAATTAATGCGCAGTCCCCAGGGTAGAGTTGTAGGGGGGCCATAAAGTTCTTGGTTAATAAAATTGCCCCAGCGACCAATCGCCTGGGCCAGGGGGAGCCCCACTACCGCTGCGTCTAAATACATCAGCGTGGGCAACTGGCGAATTTTGGTAAAGAGCCACAGGGCAATGCCGCCAAAAATAAAGGCCCCAAAAATATGAATGCCGCCACCCCAGATCTGCAAAATCCTGCCGGGGTTGCTCAGATAGTAGCCAATCCCCTCAGAAGTGCGCGGCGATTGGATAAAAACATAGTAGAGCCGTGCGCCGATAAAGGCGGGAATCAATACCCAAATCAGCATGTCCCAAAAGTCTTCGGGATTTTTGCCGCGCCGGGAAATCTCTCGACTGGCAATCCACGAACCGGTTAGTACCGCAGTTGCCATCAATAGGCCATACCAGCGCAGGGCAAAAGGCCCGATTTCAAAGATAGTGGGGTCAAATGGGGGATACATAGGCAGTAGGGGCTGGTGTTACGCCGCCCAAAGCAGGAGTTGGAAGGCGAAGGGCGAAAGGGGAAAGGCGAAGGGGGGGCGGGGGCGGTCAATTAGTCTTCGAGGTAGCCGAGGTCTTGCAGACGGCGGCGGACTTCTGGATCGTCGAAGCCGGAAGCACGGGCCTGGGAGAAGACGGTTCGATGCTCGTCAGCAACATTGCCGAAGGCGGCGAGGGACGCTTGCAGGGACTCGACGGTTTCTGGGAAAATTTCGCTCAGATCAAGGCGTTCTTGGGGGTCTTCCAATACGTCGTAGAGTTCCAGGGTGTCATCGCCGGTTTCGATCAGTTTATGGCGACCCAGCCAGACGGCACGTCTGGCCTGGTCGCAGGCGTGCGATCGCACCAGCTCCGGCTGCCGCTTTTGGATCAGATTCAGCACACTCTGGGGTGTCACGGCTTCGGCAAAAACAAAATCATCAGTCTCCACTGACCGCTGGATATGCTCCAGGCTCTGCTCTGACTCCGCCGCTGTCGCCAGGTTTGCTGCCGACAGCACCGTGTGGAAAAGGCAGCGGGTCGAGACCACATCCTCACGCACCGTGGCCTGTGCCATTCGATTTTGGGGATCCCGAATAATCAGCGGCACCTGGATCAGCTCGTTATAGATCGACAGGCTGTGGCCGATCAGCTGCTTCTCGCCTAGATGCTCACCGTGGTCGGCGCAGATGATCACCAGGGTATCGTCCAGCTTGCCCGCCTGGCGCAGCTTCTCGAAAAATTCGCCGACATGGATATCCTGGGCGGCAACCTCAGCATCATACATGCCATCCAGGGTGTCCTTTTGCTGGTCACCCAGGGCACCGACCAGGGGCGCAAGCCAGCCATAAACATCGCTATTAAACCGCCGCAGATAGCTTTGAGCTTCGCGGTCTTTGAGCACGTGGGGGGCAAATTTCTCAATTTGCTCGCGGGGGGGATGGTAGGGCATGTGGGTGCCCATCAGGTTGATGAAGGTAAAGACAGGTTGGTCAGCCTCTACACCCCTGCGTTGAATGTGCAGCTTTGCCGCATCCTCAAGGGATTTGGGGGTATTGCCCTTAAAGCTCAGCGCCGTCTGCCACAGCGGCACCATGATTGGCGTAAACGACAGCGACAGCAGCCAGTCAGACCGGGCAAAGGAGTCTTGCACCCGATTTAGTAGCCCCGCTACCAGCCGTTTAAACACCTGACGATATTTATCAACGACGTTGGAGGGTTGCCCTGCCTGGTTAGGCCGGGAACTCATTAGACCGCTGTAGTTTAGAAAGCTATAGAACCCGCGCCGCAGGCCGTTGTTGATCACGCCTACCAGCGGATTATTACAAAACGCGGCTGTATAGTAGCCGCCTGTTTGCAGCCGTTCTGCCAGGGTTTTGACCGGGGGCGGCATCACCGAGTAGGACTGCAGCATCTGGTGCTGAGATGGATACAGCCCACTAAACATAGACGCGTGGGAGGGAATAGTCCATTGGGCGGGTGCGATCGCATTCTTAAACAACGTTGCCTCAGCCGCCAGCGCATCGATATTGGGCGAGGTCGGCTTATCGTAGCCGTAGCACGATAGGCGATCGGTCCGTTGGGTATCGAGCACTAAGAAAATGATGTCGGGCTGACTGTTAGGCTGACTGTCGGGCTGCTTTGAGGGCATTGCACTTATGTCCAGGGTCACTTGTCCAGGGTCACTTGTCCAGAGTTGATCATCCGAAGCCACTAACGCGAACGTTGGGTTTCAAACACGATGTTTCAAGATATGTCTAAGTCTAGATTAAAACACCCCTAGATGAGTTAACCACCGCCCACTCCCCATTACCCACTCCCCATTACCCACTCCCCATTACCCACTCCCCCATGGACAGCTACTTGCGATCGCTCCGCACCCACTTCGAGCAACACGCCCACCCCGAAAATGTGCCCGCCATGGAAAAATACATGCGCAACCAGTTCAAATTCCTCGGCATCAAAACGCCGGAGCATAACGCCCTCTTTAAACAGTTCATCGCAGCCCAAGGGCTACCCGAGTTGAGTCAGCTAGAGACCATCCTCCTCACCCTCTGGTCCTGGCCCGAGCGAGAATTTCAATATCTCGGCGGTGACTTCTTACATCGCTTTCGCAAACAGCTTACCCCCGAGGTTTTGCCCACGATAGAAGAACTGATTACCACAAAATCTTGGTGGGATACCGTTGACGGGTTAGCCAGCCATACGGTAAGCGATTTGTATAAGCAATCTCCCACCGAAGTTAGCGAATACATCGATCGCTGGCGGCACAGTGACAACCTTTGGCTGAGGCGCACCACGCTGTTGTTTCAGCTCTCTTACAAAACCGACACTGACGAACCGCTACTGTTCTCGCTGCTCGAAGAGAACACCTTATCGGACGAATTCTTCATCCAAAAAGCGATTGGCTGGGCGTTGAGAGAATATTCAAAGACAGCCCCTAAAGCAGTGAAACAGTTTGTAGCCGACCACACAATGGCATCCCTAAGTAGGCGAGAGGCTCTGAAATGGTTGAAAGCAAAAGGACAACTTTGACCCTATAGGCCACACTTTCGATCGAGATATCAGGGATCAACATGACGCCAATCCTTATGATGCCAAACCATTCTTAGTAGGGGCTTTTCTCGTGAGAGCCCTGGGCTCGGTTCGCCATGAATGGCTCCCCCTCATTAACCTTAGAATAACGTTAAGCACAGGCTTCAAAATGCCTGTTCAGTGCAACAGTAAGAAGCGTAAGAATCACAGATATGACCTATCGTGTGAACTTTTCAGGTGCCCCCATTGGAGACAACCCCATGACTCAACAGCTCAACAAAATCACCGAGCACCAGTGCGAAACAGCCCCCGCCCGGTATGACGATCTTAAGGCCCTGTTTCTAAACTGCACCCTCAATCGCACCCCGGTTTTGTCCCATACTCGGGGCGTTATTAACATCGCCAAAACTATTTTTGACGCCAATGGCGTGCAGACCAAAGTGATTCGCCCGGTAGACTATGACATCCCTGCTGGTCTGGGGGTAGATATGTCAAAAACCGACGAGTGGGATAAAGACGACTGGCCCCAAATTCAGAAAGAAATCGATGAAACTGACATTTTGGTCCTGTGTACATCCGTCTGGCTAGGGGAAAAAAGCTCCGTCTGTAACCGGGTGCTAGAGCGCATGTATGGCTATACCCACCTCTTAAATGCCAAAGGGCAATACCGAGATTACGGCAAAGTCGGGGCCACCTTGATCACTGGCAACGAAGACGGGATTAAGCACTGTGCCATGAATATTTTGTTTTCCCTCTCCCACATTGGCTATACGATTCCCCCCCAAGCTGATGCGGGATGGCTGGGGGAAGTGGGTCCAGGCCCCTCCTATCTAGATCCGGGGTCCGGTGGACCTGAGAACGAATTTACGAATCGGAATACGACGTTCTTAGCCTGGAACTGCCTGCACCTGGCGAGACTGCTCAAAGATAACAGCGGCATTCCCGGCCACGGTAATCAACCCGATGCATGGGAAGCCGGATGTAAAACTGACTTCAACAGCCCAGAACACAAGCGATAGCGTTCAGTTGACTCTGCCAGCCCGATTGGGGGGCCAGAATATTTTGCTGGCTTGTCCGATAATATCTGCTTCTGGTACAAACCCCCAGACGTGGCTATCATAGCTGCTATTGCGATTATCTCCCAACAAAAAATAAGCCCCCTGGGGCACGATTTCTGGCCCCCACGGATAATTTGGAGTTGCTTTGATATAAGGTTCCTCAAGTGCTTGCCCCTCGACCAGAACCTGCCCATTCGCGACTTCGACACGCTCCCCCGGCAAGCCAATCACGCGTTTGATAAAAGCATCACGCCGTTTACCTGCTGGGAATATCTCTTCCGGTGGCCAAAATACAACGATATCGCCCCGCTGCGGTGAGCTAAACCGATAGCTGACTTTTTCGACAATGAGTCGGTCATTGATCTGTAGCGTTGGCTCCATAGAGCCAGCCGGAATATAGCGCGCCTCGGCAATACCACCTCTAAAAGCCAGTGCGAACCCAAAGCTCAGAAATTGAGACAATAACAACAGCAAGCAAACTCTGATGATTAAAGCCTGCGATTTGGGGCGGCGGGTCGGTGAAGCCTGGTAAGTATGATACAAGCAATATAATGACAGCGCCGTCAATAAAATCCCCATCCCTGCAACGGGTTGGAAGAATGCGGCCAAAA
>JBCCRZ010000408.1:0-5827 GCA_039200855.1 Cyanobacteria bacterium P01_D01_bin.44
AGCGCTTTATTGATAACTTAGATTTGGACCCAGTTGTGATTAAATCTCACCCAAATTACCCAAAGCTTTGTGACTATGGGGCTATTCTCTCCTAATTCTGACCGGAGTATTGCTGACAGGTGTTGCCGTTGATCACTTTGATACGACACGTTGGGGTTGATAAGATTTCCATGATCGCTTTGCTCCTGAGCATAAAATATGCTCTCCATGATTGCAGTTGAAGCAATTTTGAATAGCCTCAACTGCTACAGGCATGTTCCAGGGACCAGAAACCCGGTTTCTCGCAGCTGATTCATCGAGGGCCATCGGAGCAGATGACGTCAATAGTTCCACTATATGGCCATCAAAATCACGCACCACTGCACGACGACCCCATTTTGTCTCGCATGGGTCAGAAACAATGACAGCCCCAAGCTTGCGGAGTGCTGTCACAATCTCATCAACAGAGGTCACATTAAAGCCCAAACGAACGCTAGTTGTTGGTATGTGTGACTCAGACAATGGATAAATTTCAAACACAAACCCCTTCTCGCTTGAGGTGTAATGCGCTGGCCCGTTGCCATGGGCATGGAGGTCAAAGTGTAAGCCTATTGTGGCATAAAACAATTTAGCCCGATGGATATCGGGGGAACGGATCACGAGTAAATTGACGAGCGGAGAGGGTGTAAACATAGGCGCTGTTTATAGACATCTCAAAGGGCGTTTGGGTCAAGCCCTTGTGCTCTCATACGCGCCTTCAACGCTTCTAATTCTGCTTCTGCCGCCTGTGCCCGTTCGATCTCAGTTTTGACCCACGTGCCGTCGGCATCATACCAGCGTAGCCAGGGGCGCTCGATGCCTTTGTAAGTGCCCTCCCACAGGCCCAGGCCGATGTTGAGCTCAGGTATCCAGAGTTTCTGATCGGGCAAAGACAGCGCTTCGTAATGGCCTGTCTTGAGGTGAAACGCCCTGAAATCATCAGAATACCGATCAAAGACGATGTAGTAAGGAATTTGCAGATTTTTTTCGTACACGTCCCACTTGGTAGGAACGTATCCAACCTGAAGACAGCATAAGGCTGTTTATCACTCAGGGCGCTCACTTCGTTGAGAGTAATTGTGGAATATGCTGGGTATAAAATACGGCTCCAACAGCTACCACAATATTCGACAGGCAGACTGCGGCAAAAATACCCTTGATGCCCAGAATCTGGCTGCCCAAGTAGGCCAGAGGGATGCACAGTCCAAACATGCGGCTTAAATTGATGACCATGGCAGCGCGGGGGTGGCCTGAGGCATTTAATAGGGCACTCACAACCAGGACAGCCCCCACAGCCGCATAGCTGATTGGGACAATCGCCAGGTAGGTGGCTGAGATCGCAATCACTGCCGGATCGGTATTAAACTCTCCCACTAAATCTGTCCTCGCTAATCCTAGAGCAACCGCAGCTAACCCTCCCCAACCTAAACAAAACCAATAACACAATTGTGAGGCTCGCCCAATTCGAGCATAATTTTGAGCGCCCCAATTCTGACCGACAAAAGGGCTTAAACCCACCGATAGGGCCATCAGCACTGTCTGTATAACCGCTTCTATGCGCAGAGCAATGCCAAATCCAGCGATTGCGATCGCGCCATAAGCCGCCACCATGACCATGATCACCCCTGTAAAAACAGGCATCATCATTCCAGTCGCCATCGCTGGCAGTCCGACATGTAAAATTTGTCGCCAGGATTGCCATAACATCGTGACCGTCGGCAGGCTAAAAGATAAAATCTGCTCGCGGTGATAGAGAACTAAAAGCACTGCAATCAAGGTAATTGCCCGAGCCATCACCGTTGCCAGAGCCGCCCCCGTGATGCCTAATGCCGGTAGCCCAGCCCGCCCAAATATTAACAGCGGATCCAAAAACAGGTTAACCACCACAGCCACAGTCATGATCAGACTGGGGCCCAGGGCATTGCCCGCTGAGCGCAACAGGCTATTTCCCACCATGGGGATAGCCACACAAGCCATTCCCCAGTACCAGATCTCCATATAATCATGGATTAAGGGGAGAAGATCTGGCTCTGCACCCAGAACAGAGAACAGCGGATCAATGGTATTCAACCCCAGACAGACCAGGAGACAGAGGATCCCCAGAGACAGGAGTAAACTATCGACGCTCAACCGCCTAGCTCGAGAACGATCTGCCGCTCCTATTGCTTGCGAAACGACTGCTGCTGCGCCCGTCCCCAACCCAATGAACAAACTCGTCAACGTCGTCACCACTGGAAATGTAAAGCTAATGGCAGCTAGGGCCTCAGTTCCCAACTGGCCGACAAAATAAGTATCTACCAAATTAAACGCCACGACGGCAAACATTCCCCAGGCGGTTGGCAACACAAGGCGTATCAATTGGATACCCACAGACCCCTGGGTAAGCTTGCCCCTCGAATGAGAAAGTTGAGTCACGGTTGAACTTTTCATAGATACGAAGCATCAGAAGATTACTTGTGAACCTGCAAAATCTGGAGTGATTTCTGAGGCGGGGACGACCGTAACTCGTAAGTTTTTGTTCTGTACATCCAATAATTTAAACCTGAAAATACAGCCAACGTCAGGGCACCAGATATAACCAAAGCAGGTCTCATCGGAATCAAAACGATTGACGTTACTAACTCAATGCTGATAAGGGCTAGTAAACAGTTGGCAATCAACTCACGGCGCAGGAAGCTGCACACCATTGCCCCTAAAGGAGCCCCCACAACCACAATTGGAATCGCACTTAACCAGTAACCTAAAACAGGTTCCGAAAAATCCTTCAGGTAAAAAACTTGCAACAGTGTCCCAAATAAGGCGTTAACCGCCATCAAGATAACTGTTGTTGGGGTTGCAATTTTTTCATTCACTCGAAATAAAAGAACGACAACTGCAAAAACAAAGATATCAATCCCATTGCCCACCAAGCCACTCATCACACCTCCTATAAAACCAGCCATCAAACAGATTCCCCGCTCCCGCCATCCCCAACAGGGAACTTGTCTATGACAGTGTCTTTGTGTCTGTCTATTTAGGGTAAATAAGGTGATAGCAAAACTTGCCAGCATGAACGAAAACGATATTCGAACTACATCTGGCGAGAGCTGGGGAGCTAACAGTGTTAACCCTAAAAACATCCCGAACGTACCGCCAATGCTGCTTAACAGTAGAACCCGCCCCTCAATCTGGATGCCAGTCATCAAAATTGCCAATGAGGCTGCACTCATTCCGATACTCTGAATGGCTAAAGAAAACACCTTGGCATCCTGGGGAGGAATATCTAAGATTTTGGTGAAAACAGGAAACGCGACGGCTCCCCCGCCCAAGCTAGTGCCCCCCGCAATGATGGAGCCAAAGAACATCGTGAGTACAATTTCCCAATGAGCTATTAAGTTCAGGAAAGCTGGGTAAGCACCCAGCATGGTCAACCAACATCCCCAAACAACAGGAATGATCAAAAGTAGAGCCTTACGCTTAGAGACCCACGCGCCTGGTTTTGCGGAATCACTGAACAATCGTTTGAAATTCGACATTCTGATAATTGGGGCTCTATAAACAACAACTTTACCTCGAAGATCTCATCCTCCAGCCTCTTCTCGTTGCAAACTTGCCAGCTGCGAAATTCTTTCCCTAAATCTGAGTTGAGTGAGCTTGGTCCCTGCATCTAGAGTCCAGCTTAAGCTTGTCAGGTCCGAATCTCCTCAATACCTGAAATCTTTCTCTCGAGAAAAAATTTCAGCCAGTTGGAAATCGACTTTACCCTGAAAAATAGTGTATAAAACAGCATGATGAGAATCCGCTGCCAACCGAAGGCGATCGGTAAACACTTAATGACTTTGACTGCCTCATCTTTCATCGCACCAGGCCCCCTTAGCCGATAAAATTGAGGGATATGTGAACCAAACCATAGCTTGTGCCATAGCCCTAAATCTAGATGGGTCCACCAATGGGGTTGACATCCAATTAACTCAGCATAGGCTCTCATGTAAGTTGGGTAGCTGACCAGAGACTTTATCTCAGGTGACTTGCTAAAAAAGCGCTCCTCCCAATTTCTATCTTGCTCAATCAGCGTTTGCAATTGCGCCCTTAGCGGGAGTTGGCGTTTACCGGCCAATAGCAGTGCCCAGTAACGGGCTTGCATTTCAGAACAGGCCGGAACCCCTCCCTGAGTCGCCCTGGCCAGCCCGATGAAGGCAAGTCGCTCACCCCAGTCAGGATGGATAGAATGCTTGAACAAATCTCTGGCATTCGATAGCTGAAACCAGGGAGCTAGAAAATCAAGTTCCTTGCAATATCCTGTGTTACACATCAGCACATCAGCTTCAACAACAGAACCATCCCTAAAGATCACTCGACGGTCTTCTAATCGCTCAATACCTCCCACATTAAAGGCCAAATGACCTTCTGCAATATCTCTCATGTAGGCGTCATTTTTAACCAGGAATTGATCTAGAAACCCATCACATTTCGTCACCCACTCGAAATAGACAAGCTGTTCTGGAGCCAGGTCCAATCCTTGTTTCAAATGCCAGGCTGCCTTTGAGTGCATGAATGCATTCAGACCATCTTTGCCCATAGCGTAAAAGGCATTTGCCGTCAGGGCGTCCCCCGTATGTTGACCAACGAATCGTTGCACCATGGATGGATACTTGCGAATTGACAGGGTGCAGGATTTAGCCACATTAGAAATCTCATGGGTGATTTCAGCGCCAGATTCCCCACCACCAATGCAGACAACCCGTTTCCCAGCAAAGGCATCAGCATTTTTGTAGAACATCGAATGCTGAATCTCCCCTGTGAAAGTTTCCAATCCCTTAAATTTTGGGATCTTAGGGGTATTATGGCTGCCAGAACAAACTGCGATCGCATCGAAAAACGCTGAGGCTGATTCATGCGCTGACTTGAACCCCACCTGAAATCCTGAGTCTTTGGGCTCTACCCTCATAACCCTATGGCTGAAGCGTATATGGGGCAACAAATCAAATGCCTGGCTGTATCTATCAAGATATGACAAATACTCCGATTTGTTCCAATAGCGACGCTCTTCTTCAAGGGGGGGTGGGAAGGCAGAGTACGCCATAAAATAATTTGAGACCGTTAGCAACAGAGAATCATAAGCGATGGTAAAAGCACCGCCAAGATCGCTATTTGCTTCGTAACAGGTGACTTGATGACCCTGTTCCAAGAGCTCTTTGATTGTGCAGAGACCAGACATACCAGCGCCGATAACGCACACTCGCTTGGACATGAGAATACCTCCTCAAATCGTTAGATTCGCTATGAAATACAGACTCATCAGGCAGATAAGTACCCGTCTATCCTGAAAAATCTCTATAGAATTTAATGCCAAAGAATTTAATGCCAAAGTTTTCCTCAGCATTAAACTTTTCTGATGCTTTGAAGCCCGATTCTGTAACAGTCCAGCTACGCGATAGACCTTGGGTAATATATCAAATGAGTGTCTTAGACATCTCTAACAACCCCAAGACGCTTAAGCTGATTAAAATCCAAACAATCTGGATACCTTACCCAAAGCGCTAATCTATTACGCTTTGTATAATATTCTTAACTTGCGTGCCTCAAATTTAGCCATGCCTTGGACTGCATGAAGATTAAGCTATCTGTTCAATTTTCAGGAAGTTAAACTTTTCAGCCATTCATTTACCGAGAAGACACAACTTCACCCACATAAGTAACATCCATAAAATTAAAAATCAACCGTATTTAGGCAATTAATGACAAAAGAAATGCCGTAGCGATTTCGAAAGCAATTCATACCCGTTTCGTCGAGATAGCAGAACGATTGGGTTTCCTGGGTAGCAACAAC
>JBCCRZ010000409.1:0-5812 GCA_039200855.1 Cyanobacteria bacterium P01_D01_bin.44
CTTAGCTCGATTGAAATACCTTTGGGGTTACCCCAAACTTTTTCTTAAACGCGGCTGAAAACTGACTCGGATTAGAGTAGCCAACCGCCTGTGCGACCTGGGTGACGTTCATATCCTGAGATTTTAATAGTAGCTGGGCATGCTCCATGCGGTGCTGATGAAGGTATCCAAACACCGTCGTTCCAAACACCTGGCGAAAGCCGTGCTTTAGCTTAAAGTCGTTAATGCTGACTTGCCTGGCCAAATCGTTTAGAGACGGGGGATTTACCAGGTTATTGATCAGAATGTGCTTAGCATGGTGAATGCGCTCAATGTCATTGGGCTTGAGATGTCGAGAGGGAGGCATCAGCTGGTTTTTTTCGGTAAACTGACTGAACTTAAGTGCCATCAGCTCAAGCACTTTGCCTTCTAAATAGAGTTGTCTGATCGTGTCTTGATAAGGACAGTTGAGCATCTGATAGAGAATCATCTTACCCGCAGATGAGATTGGACTACCTTGCCAGCAGCAGCCAGGTTGGTCACCGGCCAAAATATTTTTTACATCAGGAGAGAGTGCCTCAAACCGTTGACCCATCAAAAATTTGAACAGTAAAGGGTCAACGTCAATCCGAACTAGCAACAGCTTTTGGGCAGCTGCAAATTCTGAGACCAATTTAATCTGTCCGCTCAGAGCCCCCAGGTAACTTTGCCCTGCTGTTACCAAGAGTTCGTCTGTAGAAGGCTCAAATCTTCCCCTAAAACGACCCGATAGGCAAAAGTTAAATCTTAATATTGAACAATCTTGGGCATCTGCTACTAAATAAAAGCTTTTTTGAAAATCAGCCTCTACAACAGATAGCGTTAGTCCGGCTCGTAGATCAACGCTATACCCCCACCAATGACTACCCTCCAGTTTTACGGCAAAGTTGGGATGACACGGGTTTACCTGGCAGTCTATTCCTGCTTGGGCTTGTACTGTCTGAGTAAGCTTGAGTAAATTGCCGTAGGCCGGTAAAGAAAGCTCCATTTATCGTGTCAATAGATAAAACGCTATCAGAGAAACGCGATTCTGATAGCGCGATAGAAAAGGTCCATGTCTTCGTCACACCCAGTAGAATATCAAAGTTTGAATTTGCCAGGCTCTGATGAGCCTATATAGGAATAATTCTTAATAATAGGCTTGTCTTTAAATAAAACGCCATCAAAGAAATGCAGCCCTGATGGCGTTATAAGTTGGGTCATTTCTCCGTTAATGTCAAAAGATTAACAAACCGTGAACTGGCTAGGCAATTTCCGAGCCTATGTGAGAATAATTCTTAATAATGAAGGCGGTTTCTCAAAGAGAAGCAAACTTCGGTAATTCATCGATTGTCATCCTGCCAACTGGGCTATGATAGCTTTTTACGTTTTATCATCTATGATCTCTTTCAGACCTGTTTCACTACTTTTATCAACTATTTTGCTAGGCTCACTGCCGGTTTTAGCCCAGTCTGTTTTGGCTCAGTCTCTTTTGGGTCAGTCTATTGACGAGATGGCTCAGCAGGGCTTAGAGGCTTATCAGTCTGGAGAGTATGAATCTGCGGTGGCAGTCTGGCAGCGGATGATCGAACTCGATCCGCAGAATGCAGATGCCTATAACAATTTGGGGGCAACGCTCTACCAGCTAGGAGAGCTAGATGCGGCTGCTGAGGCCTATCAGCAGTCTTTAGAGATCGATCCGGATAGCGCGGGTACATACAACAATCTGGGTACCGTGTTGGCGCTTCAAGAAGATTATGAAGGGGCGGTGGCCGCCTACGAGCGGGCTATTGAGATAGATCCGGCACTCCCTGAGGTCTATGTAAACCTCGGCAACCTCTTGCCCCCAGAAGACGCGATCATTGCTTATCAACGTGCTACCGAGCTGAAGCCTGACTATGCTGAAGCCTACAACAATTTGGGCACAGTGCTAGCCAACGTAGAGCGGTTTGAAGAAGCCGCTGCTGCTTATAATCGGGCCTTAGAAATCAATCCTGATTTTCAAGCGGCCCAAGCTAATTTGGCGGCGGTAGAGGCTCAGATGGAAGCTTCAATGGCCCCAGAGGAAGAAGCAGAAGATGAGGCAGAGGAGTCACCATGAAGCAGTCTTCTTCAGACTTATGCTCTATGGCGATTCCTCACTACTCTAGTCTCGGGTCTGCTATACAAGGTGTTTGTCAAGCCTGGTGCGATCAGTATGGCTATAGCGATCCGTTTTGTCGTAATGGCGAGTGGTGGGCATTTCCACCCGGTGGGGTGATGCCTGTCCGGGTCAGAACAGTCATGAGCGCTGGGTCTCAGCGCTGGGTTCAGGTTGGCCCACTGACGCTAATCCTTTTACCCGATGGCTCATTGGCGTAAGGGATCTAAAAAAGATAAGGTATAAGCCGTTTGGTCTTTTGTTGGTATGTTTGATATTGTTCGCCAAACTGCTCTAGCATCATCTTTTCTTCATTACCTACCCGGATGATGTACAAAGTGCCGAAGGTGATGATGCCGGAGAGACCCGCGATCCAATTGGTTAGCAATAACCCCTGGGCAATGCTCCATAGCCAAATAGCTGTATACATCGGATGACGAACGGTCTGATAGATGCCATCGGTAATCAGCGTATGGTTTTCTCGGACCTGTAGCGTGGGGGACCAGTTTTTACCCAAATCATGGTGAGATTTCCAAAACAGCCAGAGCGCGATCTCAAATATCGCAATCCCTAATACATTCGCCCAGGTCGGCAATGAATAATTAGCAAAATTTAACAGCGGCGTAAAAATATAGATCAAGGGCAAAATAAACATTCCCAGAAATACAAAAAACAGCAGGCTATTTTCCTGAACAGTTTTCCGATTGTCGGTGATAGTATTTGTCTTAGTCTCCCGCTGATGGGGAATGCGAATAATGGTGCTGAACGCGATGAAAAATAAGAAGATAATTTTGAGAAGGCGTGTGTCCATGATTAACCTCTAGAAAACGCGACGGGCTGGGGTGGAGGCAATACGAAACTTGTGACTTATACTCGATAATTATTGTCAATAAAGCGCGAGTATGCAACTTTTTCTGACGTATCGTAACTGGCGCGAGCTACTTGAGGAATTTAAGCAAGGCATTGGGGTTGATTACCAGAGTGCGGCTTTTGAGCATACCTTCAAACTACCGCCTCAGCTCGGTCATGGCTATATCCAGTCTGTTCAACGGCAGCCTGGATTAGACCTTTACATTCAAGAGCATCAGTTTCGAGAAGATGTGGTGCTGTATGGGGATGTCCAAACCCCCTCGCTGGGCCTATCCTTTTGTCTAAGCGGTAATGTAAACGATCATCTCAAATCCCCTGACGCTGTTCTGGATCTGCGGTCGGGGAAGTAAGGGCTAGTCTATCGCCCTGAAATCAAAGGGGAACGGCACTATCGGGCGAATCAAGTGATTCAACTCATCCAGCTAGATATTGCCCCCAACTTTCTCCAGTCACGGGGGGCGGGGCTTGCAGACAGGCTCCCCAGCGGAAAATGTCAGATCTGAGTAGCCAAATTATCTCTAATCACTATAAAAGCTATCTTCTCCATCCTTCTTTTTTTAAGCGGCCAGAAATAATGTCTCCAGTTCCTCAACACCTTTGATAAATCTCTGTCTGCGATCAGATAGAGATACGAATTCTGTCATTCGAGTTCGGGGCCTCAAAAAGTTGCCCACTTCATCCACCGCTTGGCAGAATCTCTGAGCAGCATCAAACTCTCCGAATCCAAGAGTGGGATAATAGCGGTGCTTGACTCGTTGATAACTTTGCACGACCGGGTTAGTTTTCATGCTCCACACCCTTGCCCAGTTCTTCTTCAATTGCCCGAGGGTAGGCGGCCAACCCGTCAGTGGTACCTTCTGTGGGATATCCTCATGGAGATCGATCGCCTAGGCAAAGAAGGCTTTGGTTCCTTCCATATCTCGGGTCGCACTGAGGCGAACATCCACCAGATTGCCATCTTCGTCAATGCCTCGATACAGATAATACCCCCTGCCGCCGACACGAACATAGATTTCGTCAATCAATCTAATAAAATTGGAAAAGCTTCCGATCCTTCTTGCCAATTATTGCCATTTAAGGCTAGGCTATTAATTGAAAATATTTAAAAATAAAAACAGCCCCATTTAGGAGCTGCTTAATTTTCAAGCCAATGCGGCACCTACTGTTGTAGCCTGTGCCGTGATTCTGTTGCGTTCGGCTGAGTTGCCCTAAACGAAGGTTATGGGTGAGCTTCACCTAGTTTTGATTGAAGGTAACCAGCGTGTCGTTTGCAAGAAAGTGACCCAGGTGATAAGCACGTTCTTCCGTTTTCAGCAAGATCGTCTCGTACAGATAGCGAGTGGCGCGATCGCCCAGGCTCTCAGCTTGGGAAGCCATACGGCGAAGCATTTGAATGACCGCTTGCTCTGCCTGCAAGTCATTTTCTACCATCGAGCGACAGCGATAAGCACCGTCGGGCTCCGGGGTAAAGCAGCAAAGCTCAGCCAGTTTGCTAAAGCTCGCCGCGGGAACTCCCCCCAAGCCGTTCAAGCGTTCTCCAATATCGTGAACATGATCTTTGGTTTGCCCATATGCTTCTTCAAAGTATTCATGCAGCTGCAAAAACTCCGCGCCTTCTACGACGAAGTGATGCTTCTGATATTGCAGATAAAGAGCTTGAAAACTTGCCAGAGCAGTGTTTAAGCCTTCACAGACAGGGCCAGCTACAGAGGCCTCTAGCAGAATAACGTTGTCAGCAACTTGACCAAAGGGGGTTATTAAGGCAGATGAGTTAGTCACAATCCTTTCCTAGTAGTTTTCGAGAGGGTGTCCAATGTTCCTAAAAATCAGAGGTCGTTGAGAGATTCAATGATTTCTAGGAGAAACATTTAATTTCTTCATTGCCCAACCAATATAGCTTATTGAGAAAAAGCTATTTCTTTGTTCCTTCAGTGCATTCAGCTATTTTGCGTAACATCAATTCTCAATAAAAAAGGCCCGGAATGTATCGAAAAGTACCTGAGGCTCAGCGTATACATCAGCTTGGCGAGCGATTTCTAAACCAAAACAAATATCTTGATGGGTTGTTAATGAAACTGCTTTCTACTTAGACTTGGCTCATCTACCGAGAAATCATCAGTAATAATGATCGTTTGAATGATTTTCTAGACTTTTTCTTATTAAAAATCAAAAGCTGTTTCTGTTCAGCTATTTTCCTACGATGTCCTTACAATCAATGTCTGGCTCAGAATCTAATCCTCTTTTTTCGGTTGATTGCGCCGCTCGATGGCAGGTGTACTTTCGACTTCAGGAGTTGGATATTCCTTGTCGGTGCCAGGGTTATTGCCCCCTTGAAGTAGACGTGTCAACGCCTCGAGCCGCTATTCAGCTATGGAGTGTGTTGGCTTGTGCTTCTGAGTCTCGCCTTGAGCTGGCAGGTCGTCTTGAACGCTGCTGGCAACTGTCGGTGTGAGTAGTCAGGCACACATCTTATTAGTATCTATCAAGATAAATTCCCATTTAATAAGCGGCAAATTACCATCGCTTATCAGCGGCATTAGTTTGTCGCCCGCGTTCTTATAAATTCATCAAAACTCTCTGAATTTGGTAAAAATCCTGGCTCAATAGCTGTTTCAAGGAGTTGAGATAGAACATTGGCAGAGCGAACGTCGTCAGATAGATCGTGCGTCTAGCCTTATGGGTGATACTGCCATGCTGACCCTGGTGGGATTGATTGATGAAGCGAAGTGTTACGAAACACTCCGTCAAATGCGCTGGCCCGAGGGCGTTTGCTGTGTGCAATGTGGCTCATCCTCAGTGGTTAAA
>JBCCRZ010000410.1:0-5810 GCA_039200855.1 Cyanobacteria bacterium P01_D01_bin.44
ACCCGTGGAACAACCCAAAGGCAAAAATTACAAACCAAACTCGGCCCCTAAAAATCGGGTAGAAAATCTCGATGGCCGCCAACCCAATCGAAGCCGCGATCACAGACTCTACAAAGCGAGCCGGTATCTGCACAAGCTGTAAGGTGGCCAGCCCCAGGGTAATGCTGTGGGCAATCGTGAAGACTGTGGCAATTTTAATAATGTAAACAAACGCGGTCGAAAACGTGCCAACCGGCTGCCAGCGACCATTTTCTCTTCGCACCACCGATGGCAGCAAGAGGGCAATTAAAAAGAGAACATGGTCAATGCCTTCAACAATGTGGATAATGCCCAGCTTCACTACGCTGGTAAAGCCCTGCAAAAAACTGCCATCGGTGAGATCTAGCGTATGGGTTTGCCCAGGTGAGGTGTAGACCAGCAGCTGTTCTGACTCGTTTGCGAAGGTCCCGGTTTTCCAGTTTTCTTCAATCAGCAGCATGTTGGTGTACTGAGCCTTGTCTGCCAGGATTGGGTCATATTTGACCTGCAAGGCCTCTGGCAGCGCCTGAAACCCTTCTACGGCATAGCTCAGCTTGATAAATTGACCGGCTCCGCCAGTGTTTAACAGCTCATAGGTCTGAAACGTCAGCTCACAGGTCTGGGGCGCACAGCCAATGTCTAAATTTTGGGCAACATAGTCTTTGATAGTTTCAAGGTGGGGCTCGACTTCCTCAGGGCGCATTTTCTTGCGGTCTGGGGGAAAGCCAAGATTTAACACCTCGTTGAGATCTTTGACCGGGATCTCGGCGCGGGTGGTAATGGTGTCTTCACCAATTTGAAAATAAAGATAGCTTTGACCTGAAGAATGCGCGATCGCACCGGTCGCACTCATGACACACAATAAACAGCTCGCGATTGCAAGTAAAACTCTGGCAGCAGTAGAACGCAGTAGCTTACTAAACATAATATTTGGGGGCTTAGAAGGGGCTAAACAGGCAAATTGGATAGTACTTGTAAATGATGAGAAATTGCTGAGTTTTGCATCACGTCAGCAAACAAATGCTGGTTAAAATCGGTGTCCCCATCTGCTGAGCTTTGCACCTTTGACTGAGACAGGCAATTTCAGCAGTATTTTGAATTTTTGCACAGATTTGAAAAATATTAGAAAAAGATTAGAGACACTTAGCATAAATCCCACTGATAACGGCAGGCTAAGGTTAAACTGACGAATTTATATAGCTATACGAAAAGATCTAGGATTTGGATTTAAAGACTATATGAAGGCTATTTAAAGGCTGCTTAAAGATGCAGCGCTCGAAGCACGCCACTCCCCCCTTGCAGTTAGCTTCTGACAAGGGGTAACCCGATTTTAGGAACTCAACCTGTTAAGTAAAACTAGTCTTTAATCGGGAAGAAGTCGAGAAGAGAAAACAAACACGCCTTGCCCGGGGAGCAATGCAGAATTGTGGGATGAGGTCAGGTCAGGCCAGCGGTCAGGATTGAGTTGGCAAAGTCAGCCCAGTGGCCAGCAGCCCAGTGGCATCGGCCATGGAGATCGAGTGCCTGAGAGAGGGCTTTATGCCGCTTCCCCTGGGTCGAATGGGTCAGTTGTTGCATGGTTTGATATACCTTGTCAGTAGGGACACCCAACTGTTCTAAGAGCGGTGGAATTTTGTTCGAGATCCAGCAAGCACCATCGGCTATCAGTAGGACGCACTGGCAAGTTTGGATGCCCAATCGAACCAGATGCATCTCCAAGAGTTGTAACAGGGCCAGATGATGGGCAAACGTGCCATCGTTGGTGATGGGCAGCTGCTGGGTGTTGAGTTTGCTCATTGCTGATCTCAATCGCCTGAGCCGATGATGACAGCTTGAAGACTACCAGGGCGATGCATTGTCCGGCTAAAACCAGCACACCTTGACGAATCTCAACTTTTTTCGCACACAGCTTTGAACCGTTCCATGAGCCCACCTCGCCCAAGCTCAGTACAGACATCACGAGCCTTTCAAATCTTTGCATCGATTGGGCAAGGTTCAGATCGGCAGCTATATTAGAGGGGTTTTTCATCGTAGGATTTTCTGACACTTTGCTGGTATTAACAGGAAAATCCTACTTTTTTTGCTCACCCTTCGATAGCCTCATACCTGATATGGGCGCTGCCCACTATTTTGCATTGCTCCCATCACAGTCGCACTTGTAGTAGAGAACTAAGTCCAAATGATCGTCAAAATCAGGTTTACGATTTTGCAGTGTTACTTCGAGTTTTGGCATGAGCTGGATTCACAGGAAGAGATGCTGGAATTTGACAGCGATCACGTGCAGGATCTGATCCTCGATTTCTTGGAAAGTCGGATACTGGTGTCAGGGATTGAATGGGACACGAGCGATGACGGTATGATGAAGCTGCCCCCCGCCCAGAATTGGCATGACGAGGATAATGAAAGCTGAGCCAATGCCTCTGGATCATGTCATCTCAGATTATATTTGTGGCGGCTTGGCTACCTTACCAGGAGCAATTTCGGATCCTCAAGACGTGCCGGCAATTTTTTCTTCTCGATCAAAATCACGGATATTTTGCCATCATCGTTCAACACAAAGGGCAGTAAATCCCGATAAGTGAACGATTTATCGCTACCGAACAGATGATTAAGGATGTAACAGGCTTTGAGAATTTAGTTCAAAAGCGTCTGCCTACGCTGAAGTCAACCCGGATGAGTTTGAGTGGCTGGCTGGAGAATCGCTACTCACCTCTTACGTAAGTAAACACGGGGCTGGGAAAGTCTTTTGCAGCCAATGTGGTTCGGTGCTGTGTGGCCTATTCAAAGGACAAATTCATGGGGTGACTCCAGGCTGTGTAAATGGAGATCCGGGGATTACACTGGAGATGCATATTTTTGTGGGTTCACAGGCCTCTTGGGAAACTTTGCCAAATGATACCACTCCCCAATATGAGGCATGGCCGCCTCACGGATAGACAGTCCCCTTTGCTTGCCAAGCATCTATCATCCATCTATTAAAGGAGGGCAGCCACCCATGGGTGCAAAAGTGTCTGTTTCTGTTTGTGCAAATAAAGTATGCTGTCGTAAGGGAAAAAGGCCATGAATGAGCATGAGAAGATAAATTACGTTGAATTTCCTGCAAAAGATATGGAAGCGACCAAAGCATTTTTTACAAAAGTTTTTGGTTGGTCCTTTGAGGATTTTGGCCCTGAATATACGGCGTTCTCAAATGAAGGTCTTGACGGTGGTTTCTTTAAATCTGATTTAGTGGCTTCCACGGAGAATGGCAGTGCGCTGATTGTTTTCTATAGTGAAGCGCTGGAGCAAACCCAAGCAAAAATCGAGCAGGCTGGGGGCGAAGTCATACAGTCCATCTTTTCATTTCCAGGGGGGCGTCGGTTTCACTTTTGCGATCCCAGTGGCAATGAATATGCTGTTTGGTCGGAGATCTAGCCATGACTCGCACGACAATTACCCATTTGATTGATGCTCCAGTTGAGCAGGTCTTCACGACCGTTGCCGACATCAGCCAATATTCTCAAGCGGTTCCCCACATCACCAAGATTGAGTATCTATCTGACCAAAAAACGGGCGTGGGTACTCGATTTCGAGAAACTCGATTGATGAAAGGAAAAGAAGCCGTAACGGAGTTAGAAGTTACTGAGTACATCGAGAATGATCGCGTTCGATTAGTGTCAGATAGCCATGGGACTGTTTGGGATACGGTCTTTACGGTCAGGCCTGACAGTGGTCAAACAACACTCACCATGGTCATGGATGCGAAGGCCTATCAGCTATTGCCAAAACTCATCAATCCGTTTATCAAGGGCATGATCAAAAAAGCCATTATGCAGGATATGAATGCAGTCAAAACCTACTGCGAACAAGCATGAAACCGGCTGAGCCAGCTCGTATTCATCTGCTCCCGGCCAGGGCGTCTCCCGATGTCGTGGTGATTCGTCGTAAGCCGTCTAAATGTTTTCATATTATTCGATGGAATACGAAATCTGACCAGCTGGAATACGGTTCTTGGTTTCGCGGCAAGCTCTATCCCAAGCGCTGTGATGTTTCGTTTGATGGGCAGTGGATGGTTTATCTGGCGATGGGCTCGTCGGGCAACACCTGGAATGGCATCTGTCGGTTGCCGTATCTGCGCACGGTGGCGGAAGGATCGAATATGGGGACCTGGTTTGGGGGCGGATATTGGCGCGATCGCAAAACCCTCCTTCTGAACCAATGGCAGCCAGAACAAGGCACGGTTCCTTTCAAACTGAATACGATGGAGGCGGAGTTTGGTGGCGAAGACTTGAGCGTACTCTATGCCAGGTGGGCGCGCGATGGTTGGCAGCGACGGGGTGATCACTATGGCACTCGTCGTAAACTCAAAGGGACTGCAAAATATGTTGTAGACAATCATGAGGACGATGGTTGGCAACATAGACCATCTTCCAAGCATCCGACTTTAGTGGTTCGCTATGTAGGCTACTTAACCCACGGGTATACCTTCAGATTTACCCTGGAGGGCTTTCCCGATCTTCTAGATGACTTTGTGGACTCTGCCGGTTGGGACAGCCTGGGTAATCTTGTATATTCACGGGCTGGGGCTCTGTACAAGTATTCGTTGGACAACCTGAAGGCTGGATATCCAAGCAGCGTATTGGATTTGGAACCGCTCAAACGACCCGACCAAAGCGAGATCTAACGCCCCCCAGCTTACCGGCACGATTGGCCTGAATCAGTCTGGCATTTGACCATCAGGCCCTGTAATCGGGAGCGGGACGGTTAATTTATTCAAACCTTGACCCGAGAGAACTTTATACAGGACCTTTACCCACAAGCTTGGTTGAAGATGACTGTGACAAATTTGCGGATTTGTATCCGTCGAAGATGGATATTCTCTAGAATGCCCATTGTCATGAATCTTGTCATGTATCTCTATTGTCACCCATCTCTGTAGGTAGCCCTATGTCTGTCAAATTGTCCCTATTTGGGGTTTGCATCGCAACCGCCTGGCTGGGGGGTTCCCCCGTCGGTGGGATGCCTGCTGCGCCAGCTGCCGATGCTCAATATCAGCTGACAGTGCCCGCTGCGGGGTCAAAAGACGCTTCACAGACTGCGCTAGAGATCCAGGCACTGATTGACCAGGGGGTTGCTGATATTGAGCAGGGCAACACCGACACCGCCCGCGAGACCCTGACAACTGCCCTAACCCTCTCCCAAACCCGCAACCACCCTGAGTTAGGCATCAAAGCGGTGAATGCGCTATACCCCCTGTTGACGGCTGACCCCCAGCAGGCTGCACAGATTTTAGAGCAAGGGATTCGCTTTGCCCAGTCGGCTAATGATCTGGCCAGTGAGGCCCAATATCTGGTCGAGCTTCAGGACATTTATTTTGAGGCTAACGATTTTGAGGCCTTGCTGCAGGCGGCGGAACGATTTGAGGCGATTACCAGCCCCCTTAATCAGCCCGAGCTACAGCTAATTTCCCAGGCCATGTACCTGGCTGCTTATAGCGTCAGCGGTGATTTTGAGGCGGTTTATCGCTATGCCGATCAGGTGTTAGCGTTGACAGAGCAGCTATTTCCTGGCGATGCGGAGCAGCGACTGACGGTGCTTGAAGCAATCTTTTTTGCCTATGATAAGTTGCCTGACTACGAGCGGGGCCTGAGCATACTCACCGAGATGATCGCCCTCACCCAGACCCTGGGCGATATCCCCCGCGAGTCCAGATATCAGATGGTCGCAGGTAAGTATCACGAAGCGATCAATCAGTTTGAAGCTGCGATCGCAGCCAGTCAAATTGCGATCGATCTGGCCCGTGAAGCCAATCT
>JBCCRZ010000411.1:0-5810 GCA_039200855.1 Cyanobacteria bacterium P01_D01_bin.44
GCTTTTGGACTTGCTCCTGGATAGACTTATGCCCTCTCGGCATGCCGAATTTCTCTGGGAGCTTATCCGTTCTCAGTCAATGCAGTTTTGGATAACCAATGATGCTCTAGAAAAGGTTTGGCGATACATTGACTATTTGCAAATGTCCTCCAATGGTAAAACCATTGCTAAACTTTTGATGCAAATCTTAAATCGCTGTGACATCAGATCAGAGATGATGCAAAAAGCGATAGGTATGGAGTCTGAACTACCCTATGCCATTCAAATTGCAGCAGCAGAGTATTACGAGCTTGAGGGAATTGTCTCTAATAAGCCGCTCAATTACTGTCGTGCAGATATCGACACAGTAATGCTTTTCAGCCCGTTAGAGCTGCTGTCAGCACAGCACGATGACAGTCATTACTTCAAAAAAGAGATTCACTCACAACGTCGGATTTTAGAAACTCAATTCTCAGACTTGGTCATACCCAACGATCAAGTTTATTGCGATCACCAAGCGGTCAGATTAGAGTCGATTAAAGTCTGCTGCGGTCATGCTCGTCCAACGGCTCGTGTCAAAATACAAACCCCATCAGGTAGAACCCATCAAGAATTGGCGTCAGGGGTTGGTCCAGTTGATGCCGCCTATCGAGCCCTCAATCAGGCTGTCAATCGTTTTATTCTGATACCTGAGTTGAGGGTCATTTGCTACGATACCCGAGCGAGTCAGATCGATGGGGAGGCCTATGTATCCATTATGCTTGAATGTGATGATTCTCTATTCCCGGGTCATAGCTCCCATGTCGATATTGTCATGGCATCAGTTTATGCCTACATGGATGCTCTGCAATATATCTATCAACGTGATGTAAATAGGGTCTAGTTCATTCACAATAGACCTTTATTTGGATAGATTAACCAAACGGCTAGCCCCAAAAATGGCACGAACCGGAGCCAGCGCAATGAGTGCCCCTGTTGGACAATTGCCCCCATCAGTACTGTCTGAAAAATTCCGAATAGAAATAGGTCCACGCAAAATGCTAGCGTTACTCGATTGGTCATTACTTGCTGGCCGAGATAAGCAAATCGGTCTGAAAGGGTGCCAAACTCGGGGAGAGCTGCATAAAACCAGTAGAGTGCGATCGCACCCACCGTCAGCCCCATCCCCCCAAACACCGTTGCCAAAACCCCTTTCTCACCCTGAGACTCTGATACTTGCCCTAAGCGAATCGCCATATAGGGCATCAAAAACACATTAGTGAGAAACATGGCCGCACCCCAGATCAGCACCCGAGGTAGCTTATCCCCCCGTGGATCAACCAACAACAGCGGCAAAAACATAAAAATCCATGCCTCCGCCAGATTAAAAAACGCCTCCATGGCCGGATGCACAACCGGCGCTTCCATCAGGTGAATACCCAGTTTGTTTAAGATGGGCAAGACAAAAAAGAAATTGATCGACTCGTCGAGAATCTCTTGCATCGTCTCAGGCCGAATCGCCCAAACCGGCTCACCCGGAAGCCAGCCTGGCGGTGAGAGTAACAACAGCACCACATAGACAACTGTGAGAAACCCCAGCAGTAGAGAGAGTAAGGTTTCAGGACGAGATCGAAAATTTGAAGTCACCATGGTTTAGAAGCCGCCCCTTTACAAATGGTTTGAGGCTCCACTGGACAGGTTAAATCGTCAAGTGGATTGCCTTTGAGGTTGAGGTACGCAAGATTGGTGAGACTCGTCAGAGGTGTCGCATCGGCAATTTCATTATCACTCAGAGAAAGCTCCTCCAGATTTGTCAGACTGGCAAGGGGAGCAACATCGGCAATGACATTTCGGCTGAGAGACAGCCAGACCAGTTTGGTTAGATCGGCTAGGGGGGCCAAATCGGCAATGGCATTGCGCCCGAGTTGCAGTCGCGTCAGATCCCTCAAACTAGCCAATGGGGTGACATCGGTAATGTTGTTGCTACCCAGCTCAAGAATGATCAGAGCCCCCAAACTGGCCAGGGGCTCAACATCTTCGATTTGATTGCCCCCCAACTGCAACACAATCAGATCCGCGAGACCCGCCAGGGGGGCGACATCCTCTATCTGATTGTTGCCAAGACTGAGCCAGATCAAGTTGGTCAGGGGGGCCAACGGGCTGACATCCGAAATTTCGTTGTTGCTCAGGCTGAGCCCAGTCAAGTGGGTCAGGCTGGCTAGGGGGGTGATGTCTGCGATCGCAACTTCATCAAGGGAAAGTTCGGTGAAGCCACTGAGGGTTTCCTGGGCTTGGGCGCAGTTTTGAGTCTCAGCCTGGGCTAGCAGTAAATTAACGGTGTGTCTGGCCGCTGGGGTTAGCTGGGGTTTATGAATACACCAATCAGCAAAGGTTTCAAACCTGGCTGGCAGCTCCTCGCCCTGGGCTTTGGCGTTGCCCCCTCCCGCAAGTGCAACTAACGCGGTCAATAGACCGACCCGGATGACTGTTTTTATGGACGCCGTTTTCATAGATATGGCAAAGATGGTTTCGCGATTTCTGGCAAAGATGGGTTCGCAAGCTGCATGGTATTGGCTAACGCCTGCATCGACTGGCAGCTTAACCCATCCTACAATCCTCCGCGTCCCCCCCCTCTCCGCGTCCCCCCCTCTCCGCGTCCCCGCGTCTCCCCTATCTCCCCACCCTCCCTATCTCCCCCATCACCCCCGCTCCCCTACCTTCCCTTCAAAAACCTTCGCACCAACGGCGACACGAGCCGAATAATCGAAAACGCTATCCGCCCTGGCTTAATCGACGGCTCCACGATATCCCGCGCAAAAATTACCTTGCCCGTGGTTTCAGACAGGCGATAGAAGCTGGTCCCGCGCCCGTTAGGGAATGGAATGCCCTCGAGTTCAACGTGCCAGGTGAGGCCAGTCGCCAGGGGGTCGCCCGTGGTGATATCGTCAATGACAAATTGCAGTGCTTTGGGCACCTTCTCACAGGACTCCTCGAATAGCGCTCGGACGGCGGCTTTGCCCTGGAAGGGCTGGGAAAAGTTGAAATCTTGATAGGTACACTCGTCATCAATGAATGCGATCGCAGCCTCCACATCGCGACGATTAATGGCGACGTACATCGCTTGAATGGTCTCGCTGGCAGATTGGAGCATAGCTGAGGTATCGATATTTTCGTTGGTCGGGGCGTTATCAAGATTACCCTTGGGGGTACTGCCACACGGGTAACCCGTCGGCCAAACTAAGTGTATTGGAATTCATCAGGCCATATTTGCTTGAGATTCCAGTGGTGATTGACAAACAGGTGTGCACTCCCCGTTCTACAGAATGGGGAGTTTTTTATTTACGACAGCAACGGCATTGATTTATTCATGGTGCCAAAGGCTCAATGCAGGCCGAGGTTTCGTTGCGGGGGCTGTTGACCACAGTGCTAACCGGGTAAGCCTGCATGGCCGTTGCCTCATAGGGGCGCAGTAAAGGCTGGAGGTCGCGCCCGGTTTGCAGAGCAGGATCTAGCCAGGTGTCGTAGTCCTGGGGCTGCAAAATCACCGGCATGCGGTTGTGGATGGTCTCCATCAGGGCATTGGGCTCGGTGGTCAGAATCGTGCAGGTTTCTAAATAGCTGCCGTCGCCGCTTTCCCAGATCTCCCAAAGCCCAGCGAAGCCAAACAGGGCATGGTCTTCTAGCTGAATATAATAGGGCTGCTTTTTCTGGCTCGTTTTTTGGCCCGTTTTCTGCCATTCATAAAAACCATCGGCCACAATCAAACAGCGCCGCCGCTTAAACGCCGCCCGAAAGGACGGTTTCTCAGCCACGGTCTCGGCCCTGGCATTGATCATCCGACTGCCAATGCTGGGGTCCTTTGACCACGACGGCACCAGCCCCCATTGAAAAATGCGATACTCCCGCGTATCGCCAGGTTGGGCAATGGCCGACACCGGCTGGGTGGGGGCAATGTTGTACCTGGGTGGGGGAGTGGGCGGGGTGGCTAGACCAAAGGCCTTGGCAATGGCTTCGCCGGATTGGGTTTGGGTGTAGCGTCCACACATAGCGGTAAATTCTATGATGAATAAATGATTGGAATGAAAGGTAAGTGGGGGAGTGGGGGAGTGGGAGAGTAAGCAACGGCTCCATTCACCAGCGCAGCGAACTCACCAGCACAGCGCACTCACCAGCACAGCGCACTCACCAGCACAGCGCACTCACTAGCGCAGCGTCCCCACCCAAATCCTACCGTCTCAACACAACACTCTGCTGGGGCAACCCAATCTGAATCCCGGCTTCGTCAAAGGCTTGTTTGATGCGCAGGCGAAACTCTCGTCCGACTGCCCATTGTTGCATGGCCTGGGTTTTGATCCAGACCTGGAGCAGGATGCCAGCGTGAGAGATTTGATCCACACCCAGGACAGAGGCGGGTTCTAAAATTTTGTCCTGCCACAGGGGGTCGGTGCGCATCGTATCAGCGACGGTGCGGATAATCTCCAGGGCCTGTTTGATGTCGGCGTCGTAAGCAATCTCAATGGTAAAATCAACCCGCGACCAGTCTTTGGTGAGATTTTCGACGGTGGTGATTTGGCCATTGGGGATGGTGATCAGCCGTCCCTCGGGACCGCGAATTTGGGTAGTGTACAGACTCATCTCTTCGACTAGACCAGCGTACTCGCCGACTTTAATCACATCGCCCACAGCAAAGCGGTCGGTCCATAAAATCACGGCTCCGTTAAGCATGTCTTGTAGCACATTACGCGAGACAAAGGCAAAAACCACTGCGATCGCACCCGCACTAGCCAGCACCGCTGGGTCAATCCCAAAGGCTTGCACGGTGAGATAAGCGCCCAACGCAGTAAAGAAAAGCGTGGTGGCACTTTGCAGGGCCGGGGAGTAGGTACTGACTCGCAGGGCCACCCGGTTAGCTTGCGGATCGTCAAGCTGGGCGTTTTTGCCCCATTGGTTAAGGTAATAGTCGATCTCGACGTCGAGCAGGGTATCGAGCAGGGTCACCCCTAGCCAGATAATCGGCAACAAGATCGCCTGACTAAACACATAGGGGGCATAGGGGCGGGTAATCGGATATAGCCACGCAATTGCACCACCTGCTACAAAGAAAACGCACACTTCTAGCCAGAGAATCAGCTGCACGACAAACTGCAACAGATTACGCTGTTGTTTGAGCAGGGTTTGTTCTTTGAGAAAGGCTTTGGAAAAGGTGGCTAAGAAGTGATTGACGGACTGGCCTGCCTCGGAAACCACGGTCAGGGGCTTGAAAGCGTGATTTGGGAAGGGCTGGGATGACATTTGGGGCGTCCACTGGGGCGAGAGGGGAGACGCCATGGCATCGGCGGGGGGCTGAGCATCTTCCGGGGTGATCGCCTCGGGGTCCACGGTCATGGATTTTTTGAGTTCTTTTTCCGAATTTTTGAGGCGCTTGCGCAGGGTGCGGCTGCGGCTGCGACATTTGCGGCGGGCAAACTCAATCCCGGCGGTGAGCAAGGCGGCCAGGGCGACGAGTGCGATCGCAATGACCGGCTTGGCCCAGGCATATTGGGTGTCAAAGGATCGCTCCCAGAGTTTATGGCTAAGGCTGGTGCTGATAATCGCTTGCCAGGCTTTGGCGAGATCATCCTTGGGTTGACCGTTGTGCAAGGCGTCAAACTCGGTGACCGTGACCAGGGTTTGTTGCTGTAGCCCATAGTCGGGTTGTGCCGACAAAAACACCACGGTTTGCTCGTTTTCAAGCCCAACCAGGACCTGGGGGGTGCTGGGGTGAAGCCCCTCGCGGGGGGTGAACAGGTCAGTGAGTCGGACGTCTACGGTGGCGAGGGTGGTTTGGACAGTGGGTTGCGATCGCACCACCC
>JBCCRZ010000412.1:0-5801 GCA_039200855.1 Cyanobacteria bacterium P01_D01_bin.44
GCCGCCAGGCCGATCACGATGAGTCGGAAGGCGATTTTTTGCATTTCCTCGATGGATAACTGCAGTTGTCGCGCCATCGCTATCAGCGGGGTTTGACCATCAATGGCTTTCCAGACATTCCACTCTGCCTGATTAATACTGACATTGGGACGGCCTTTGACGAGGTTTCTTAACCCCGAGCGAGGGGCCGGTAGCTTATTTTGCAGGGCATCCCAATTTTTGAGGGCGCGCAACCCCGGCAAAGTGACTTCAGTGGCCGGAATGCTGAGGCCTGTCATTTCAACTTTGGGGAGGGGGGCCCTGGGGTCAAATTGAAAGCAACCATCAGGGAGTTGAAATAGACCACACACCTGTTGAATCACCTGGTCTCTAAACAGGGCCGTTAGCTGGGGTTTTTCTAAGACGCCCTTTTCACATAAAAACGTCCCTAGCGATACGTCAGGGGGGCAGCGCCGAATCAGGCGACTAATCATCAGGCTGGTGACATACCCTTGACGACATAGCAGGGTGGCAAAACAGCGGCTATCTAGCCGATTGGTTGCGGATACAATGCGGCCTTGGTAAAGCCAAAGAAAATAATGCTCAGTGGGCTCGTCTGGCTCTGAGAGCAGCTGCACAGCCAGGAGCCCCGTTTTTTGCCCCCTTTGCAAAAGCTGGAGCAATTCGGGGAGCGTAAACTCTGATAAATAACCTGTAATAGACATGCTGCCGGTAACCCTTTTGTCGGCAAAGTATTGGCCCACCCCTGGCGACTGCTGCGTAGCCCTTGTCTAAAATGCCCCTTGGCTTAGTTTACGGTGCCAGGGACCTGTATTTTGTGTCTTTGTTATGTCTTTTTGGGGGATGTTTTTTTGGGTCGGGGTTAAGCCAGCTGCATGCAGTGATTGACCAAGGTAATCAGAGTGGCAGTAACAGACTGAGGCTCCGTCGCATTGAGGGTGACAAACGGGGGGCGTTGTTCGGCCTCGACAAAGCCGAGTGCGATCGCAATATCGTCCGCCGTCCAGGCATGATGACAGTCGCTATGGGTCACCCCCACGATCATCGGAGCGGTGGACCGCGCCTGCATAAAGTGGTAAATCAGCTGGGCATTGTGAAACTCGGCGGGGCGATGGGCAGGCACTAGCAAAATGTAGGCATGGGCCTTTTGGATCAGCACATCCCACATAAAATCAAAGCGAGATTGCCCCGGCGTCCCATACAGGTGAAGCGCCATATCAGAGGTAAATTGCAAACGACCAAAGTCCAAAGCCACAGTGGTGGTTGGCTTTAGCGCAGTGGTTTCATCCGTCGTAACCCGATCGGTGTCTACTACCTCAATCTCGCTCACCGCTCGGATAAAAGTAGACTTACCCGCCCCGACTGGCCCGGTAATCACTAGCTGCATTATTTCCATGGGGCAATCATGAGTGATTTGGCCAAACGCTCTCCGGGTTATCGATAATTTATTTGAGAATACGGGAATTTATTTGGGGATAGTAGGCAACATTTGCCTTAACTCAGCCACAGCCTGCTTGATCTCATACATAAGCACACCTTGCTTGGCATGGAGGCTGGCTAAAACGACCAGCACAGCATCATCCCCACACTGGGTTAACACCCCATAACCTTGGTCCCCTTCAACCAGAATGCGTGTCGCATTTCCCCGGCTTAACTCAACGCTGATACGCTCTCCTAGCGACAACATCGCCGCCGACATGGCTGCTACGCGTTCCTCATCCATAGAAGTTGGCAAGGTACTCGCCAGGGGCAAACCGTCAGGGGTAACCAAGGCGGCTCCCTGTACGCCAAGTGTATTGGTAACCAACCCTTGCAAAATGAGGTCAACCTTGGTCAACTCAATTGTCATCGAAAGTTTTTCGTAGATACGGATTTTCAGGTACGGCTTGAGGATATCAGATTAACGTCTGGGATTTATGGCATTCGATTTACGATATTTCAATTTAAACCTTGGCCACATCCAGACCTGTCGTTTGCCATACGGGAATTGCCCGATCTGTTTTCCTGTTGGCAAAACCTCAAGACTTCAAACTGGATGTGGCTTACTGCATGCGATCGATGGTGCGGTATTGAATGGCCTCGGCCACATGCTGGGTTTGCAGATCGGTATCGTTGGCCAAATCTGCAATGGTGCGAGCCACCTTGAGAATGCGATCGGTGGCCCGAGCCGAGAGACCCAGCTTGCGGACGGCCCCCTCTAGCAGGCTGCAGGTGGCGTCATCTAAAGCACACCACTGGCGAATGTGACGACTTTGCATATCGGCATTACATTGCAGATTAGGAACCTCGGCAAATCTTGCCTGGGCGTGCTCACGGGCCGCTTTGACTCGCTGACGTACAGTCTTTGAAGCTTCACCTTGGATGGGTTGGGTCATCTCTTCGGGCTTGAGTCGGCCCACGACGACCTGCAGATCAATCCGATCCATCAGGGGACCAGACAGCCTGGCCCAATATTGCTCTCGACTGCGCGGGGTGCAGGTACAGGGCTGGATGCTGTCGCCAAAGTAGCCACAGGGGCAGGGATTGGTGCTGGCCACCAGGGTAAATTGGGCGGGAAACTCCACCGACTGTCGAGCCCGAGCAATGCTGACATAGCCGTCTTCCAGGGGTTGTCGCAAAAACTCTAGAACGTTGCGATTAAATTCGGTGAGCTCGTCGAGAAATAAGATGCCGCGATGGGCCAGGGAAATCTCCCCCGGTTTAGGATAGCTGCCCCCGCCCACCAGGGATGGCCCCGACGCGGAATGGTGGGGGCTGCGAAAGGGACGCTGGCTGATCAGGCTGCCTTTGTCTTTGAGGAGCCCAGCAACAGAATGGATTTGGGTGACCTCCAGCGCCTCTTGGAAACTCAGGGGGGGCAAAATGCTGGGCAACCGACGGGCCAGCATGGTTTTACCGCTCCCCGGTGGCCCGACAAAGACCAGGTTGTGACCACCGGATGCGGCAATCTCCAGGGCACGACGGGCCTGCGCCTGACCTTTGACCTCTTTCAAATCAAGGGCGTTGGGTTTAGCGTTGGCCAAGACTTCGTGGCCATCGACTTTGGTCGGCTCCTGACTGCCGGGCTGGTTTAAGAAATCGACTACGGTTGAGATTTGGTCAAAGCCATAGACCTCAATGCCAGGTACCACAGCGGCTTCGCGGGCGTTGGCTGCGGATAAAATTAAGCCTTTGAGGCCGAGGCGCTGGGCGGCGGCTGCGATCGCAAGCACCCCAGCTACAGGTCTGAGGCTCCCATCCAGCGACAGCTCGCCCATCAGCAAATAATCATCGAGCAATTCCTGGCTGACCAGATCAGAGGCCGCCAACACCCCAATCGCAATCGGCAAGTCATAAATCGGCCCTTCTTTACGCAGGTCCGCCGGGGTCAGATTCACCACCACCTTGCGCATCGGGAAGGGAAACCCGTCGTTTTTGAGGGCCGCTTTGACCCGCTCCCGCGACTCCTGCACGGCGGTATCAGGCAGGCCCACCACAACCACTCCTGGCAACCCGCCAGAGAGATCCACCTCAACCCCCACCTTGACGGCGTCAATCCCCACCAGGGCTGCACTCCAAATCCGCGCCAGCATAAGAAATTAGCTTAAACAGCTCAAAACCGCTGATTTAGCGTGCCCCTAATAGGGTGTGCAGTAACTGTAGAAGCTAAACTACAGGGTGAGCTCACTATCCAAAGCTGTTAGCTCTAGATCTGACTGAGAGTATTCTGAGTTTGAATCTGACCTGTACCCTGATTGGACACGCTTAACCGCTGTCACCCCCGTTATTGTCTTGCTCACGCCGGAGCAGGTAATCCAAAATGCGATCATGCCTTTCGCCGGAAGCAGCCAGGCTATCAATTCTCAGGGTCAGGTTGGCAATATCGATTTGATTGACCCGCACAACTTCTGTAATCTCAGTTAAGCCCTGGAAAATACGCGTCAAATAGGATTCCATCACTATCTCCATCCGATTGAGCTGGGCCTCAGTCGCGGCGGTCGTTTGTCCTAAATTTTCCAGATTGCTGCGGTTGTTCCGAGTCGATTCAACCAGCTCAGCAATGTCACCGCGATTGCCTTGTATCGCGTCGCGGTTGTTTCGAGTCGCTTCAACCAGCTCAGCAATGTCACCGCGATTGCCTTGTATCGCGTCGCGGTTGTTTCGAGTCGCTTCAACCAGCTCAGCAATGTCACCGCGATTGCCTTGTACCGCGTCGCGGTTGTTTCGAGTCGCTTCAACTAACTCGGTGATATCGCTGCGATTGCCTTGTATCGCGTCGCGGTTGTTTCGAGTCGCTTCAACTAACTCGGTGATATCGCTGCGATTGCCTTGTATCGCGTCGCGGTTGTTTCGAGTCGCTTCAACCAACTCGGTAATATTGCTGCGATTGCTTTGCATCGCGTCGCGGTTAATCCGATTTGCTTCAGCCAGTTCAGCAAAGTCGCTGCGGCTAGCTTGAATGGACTCAGTAATCTCTGTTAAACCCTGGGAAATTCGGATTTGATACTGGGCCATCTGAGCAAAATTAGCTTCGAGTTGATCAAGTCGTTCACTCATTCTCTATCTTCATCCGCCCTTACTGTTTATCTTGGCATAGTTCCCTTTTGTCTAGCTTTGGGTACGTTCAATTTTTCTATCTTGCCAAAACAGTTTGGTTACCTTGAATGCAAACCATGGGTTTTGGTAAATGGCCTTTGATTCTGCATTGGGTAATCACGAGGGATTGCCCCTACCGTTCCCTTCCCCATCTCCCCCATCTCCCCCATCTCCCCCATCTCCCCCATCTCCCCCATCTCCGCGCCCCCGCGTCCTCCCCCCCGCAAGCTGTCCCCAAACCGTCATTAAACTTCACCGGCATCTTAATTTTCTCAGGGGAAATTCATCTAATCCCCAGGTGACTGGCGTTAAATCAGTGAATCGCTATTCTGGCTGATGGGTTTATGACGCTACCAATTCAATCAATAGAGCTGCCCGCGCAGTGCGATCGCATTGCCTTGTGTGGTGGCCCCTATAGTAACTTTGCTGCTGTTGAGGCATTTTTAGACGCAACCAGGACAATTCCCGAGCGCTTTTGCCTGGGAGATATCGGCGGGTTTGGCCCCTGGCCCGATCGCACCCTTGATTTGCTGCGTGAGGCCCAGGTGACATGTTTGCAGGGCAATTACGATCACGCCGTAGGCCACGGTGAACGCGACTGTGGTTGCGGTTATTCTGACCCCCGCGACCAGGAATTTGCCCAGATTAGTTACGACTACACATTTGCCCACACGGCGACCCATCATCGCGACTGGCTAAGGACCTTGCCGCCTTTAATTGAGCTGCATTGGGGCACTCAGCGGATTTTGCTGTGCCACGGTAGCCCCGGTGGCGTCAATGAGTTTGTCTGGGAGTCAAAAACCACCGATGATGATGTCCAGCAGATGCTCCAAACCTATGGCGTAGGTGGCATCTGCGGGACCCATTCCGGGCTACCGTGGCTGCGTCAAACGGACGGCGGTTTTTGGTTTAACGTCGGTGTGCTGGGTCGTCCTGCCCATGAGGGTAAGCCCCATGTTTATTACGGCCTATTAGAAAAGGTTGAGGGTGTTGTCCAGCCTCGGCTGATGCCGCTGACCTACGATGTGGCGACGGTCGTCAATGCCATGCGCGAAGCCGGGCTCCCCCAAGAGTTTTGCGAGTCTCTGGAGCAAGGCATCTGGACCACCTGTGCAGAAATTTTGCCCCCGGCTGAAAAATTAGTGCGATCGCGGGTCTGATCTCTGCACTCAGACCTCAAAACGATTCTATTTCCACCTGTTGTTCTTTCGAGACATTATATGACC